>JADGIB010000043.1 GCA_019683665.1 Solirubrobacteraceae bacterium | reverse complement strand
GTCCACGGGCGGGACGAAGTCGCTCATCTCGCCTCCGGCGGCGGGGCGGGCGTCGCGCGGCGGCGCAGGATCCGGCGGGCCACCGCCTCCATCCAGGCGTCGGCGTTGCGCGAGCGGTCGCGGACCTGGTCGGCGACCTGGTCGGCGAACCCGATCCCGTGCTGGGTCATCGCCTCGGTGATCGCCGGGCTGGCGGCGACCTCGTCGATCAGCTGCCACATGCCGCGGCTGGCGAGCAGGCGGGCAGTGACCTCCTCGATGAGGCGGGTCATCGTCTCGTCGGCCAGGCGGCTGGCGAGGACCTGGTCGACGACGCGGCGGGTCCCGGGCGCGTCGAGCGCGCCGGCCACGAGCCGCTGGGTGCCGGGGGCGTCGAGCGCGCCGGCGACGAGCCGCTGCGCGCCGGGCGAGTCGAGCGCCTCGGCCACGAGCCGCTCCACCGCCGCCGACGCGAGCGCCTGCTGGACGAGCCGGTCGGCGGCCGGGCTGTCGAGCGCCGTGGCGATCACCGCGTCGAGGCGCTCGCTCTCGAGCGCCAGCTCGACGATCCGCTCGACCTCCGGGCCGGCCATCACGCGCTGCGCGGTGCGCTCGACGAGCGGGCTGGCGATGACGCGGTCGACGACCTCGGCCGCGAACGCGGACGCGAGCGCCCGCTCCAGCGCGCCGAGGGCGACGGCCTGGGCGCCGTCGACGGCGGCCGACGCCGCCCCGCGCGCCGCGCGCGCGACCGGCCCGGCCAGCGCCCGGGCCACCCCGATCCCCGGCAGCGACACCACGTCCGCGCAGGCTACACCCGGCGGGGCGGGCGCCGCTCGAGGGCGTCGGTGAACGCGCGCGGGACGCGGGCGCCCTCCCCCTCCTCCCACACGGTGATGACGACGAGCTCGCGGCCGGGGGCGTCGTGGCGGCAGACGAAGACGAGGCCGCGGTCGTCGAGGTCGGCGACGCGCACCGCGCCGCGCTCGCCCGGCGCCACCGCCCCGGCGGCCCAGGCGCGCCCGACGCGCGCGGCGACGTCGGCCTTCGGGTCGAGCGTGCCGCGGACGCGCTGGCGGTAGCGGTCGGCGGCGTGGTCGGTGACCGCGATCGTGACGCCGGGCGGGGCGCCGCCGCTCACGCGTCGTCGAACAGGAGGTGCTCGAGGCCGACGACCGGGGACTCGGTCAGGGACCCGACGCGCCGGATCGCCAGCAGGACGCCGGGCATGAACGACTCGCGGCTGATCGAGTCGTGGCGGATCGTCAGCGTCTGGCCGAGGTCGCCGAGGATGACCTCCTGATGGGCCATGAGGCCCGGAAGGCGCACCGAGTGGATCGGGACGTCGCCCTCCATCAGCTCGGCGGTGCGGGCGGCGGTGCCGCTCGGCGCGTCGAGCTTGGCGTCGTGGTGCAGCTCGACGATCTCGGCCTTGCGCATGTGCCGCGACGCCTCGGCGGCGAAGCGCATCATGAGCACGGCGCCGATCGCGAAGTTCGGGGCGAAGAAGACGTTCGCGCCGCGGGCGCCGCGCAGCGGCTCGAGATCGAACGAGGAGGTCCCGATGACGACGTGGACCCCCGCCTCGACGCAGGCCAGCGCGTTCGCCGTCGCCTGGTCGGGGACGGTGAAGTCGACCACGACGTCGACGTCGCCGAGGATGTCCTGCACCGACGTCCCGAGCGCCGGGTCGGCCCGGCCGGCCAGGACCATGTCGTCGGCGCCCTCGACGGCGGCGCAGACGGTCGTGCCCATGCGGCCGGCGGCGCCGGCCACGCCCACGCGGATCAGCTCGCTCATGCGGCGGCAGCCTCCAGTCCCAGGGGTTCCAGCGCGGCCCGGAAGGCGTCCTCGTCGGGGCCGATCCCGGCCGCCGACAGGTTCCCGGGCGCGTACAGCTCGGCGGCGAGCGCGCGGACGTCGTCCATCGTGACGGCGTCGATGCGCTCGAGCACCTCGTCGTCGCTGAGGATCGGCAGGCCGGCGAGGACGGCCGAGCCGAGGCGGTTCATCCGCGACGACGTCGACTCCAGCGAGAGGACGTAGCGGCCCTTCGCGTTCTCCTTGGCCCGCTGCAGCTCCGCCTCGCTGGCCGGGTCCTCGGCGCAGCGCCGCAGCTCGGCGGCGACGACCTCGAGCGCCGGCCCGAGGTTCTCGGCGCGGGTGCCGACGTAGAGGCCGACCTGGCCGGTGCCCGCGTACAGCGACGCGAACGAGTAGACCGCGTAGGCGAGCCCGCGCTTCTCGCGCACCTCCTGGAACAGGCGCGAGGACGACGTCCCGCCGAGGATCGTGTCGAGGACGCGCAGCGCGAAGCGGCGGTCGTCGTCGCGCGGGATCCCGCGCCCGCCCAGGCAGGCGTGGACCTGCTCGGTGTCCTTGCGCACGAAGCGGACCTGCGGGCGCAGCGGCGGCACCGGGCCGGGCGTCGCGGCCGCCCCCTCGCCCTCGCCACGGCCCTCGGTGGCCGCGACGAGCTCGACGACCCGGTCGTGGTCGACCGAGCCGGCGGCGACGACGACGACGTGCGGCGGGCGGTAGCGGCGGCGGTGGAAGGCGGCCAGCCCGTCGCGGTCGACCCCGGAGATGACCGGGGCGCGGCCGATGATCGCGCGCCCGAGCGGGTGGTCGCCGAAGACGGCCTCGCCCAGGACGTCGAACACCTTGTCCTGGGGGTCGTCCTCATACATGGCGATCTCCTCGAGGACGACCTCGCGCTCGGTCTCGAGGTCGCGCAGCGCGGGCCGCCACACCATGTCGGCCATGACCGAGAACGCCTCCTCGAGGTGGACGTCGAGGACGCGCGCGTAGAGCGACGTCGACTCCTTGCCGGTGCCGGCGTTCAGCTCGGCCCCCATCCCGTCGAACAGCTCGTCGATCTCGTGGGAGGCGAGCCGGTCCGTGCCCCGGAAGAGCATGTGCTCGAGCAGGTGCGACAGCCCGGCCTCGTCGTCGTGCTCGAGGCCGGACCCGGTCGCGATGAAGAACCCGAGCGCCGCGGACCGCACGGAGGGGATCGCCTCCGTGACGACCCGGACGCCCGAGTCCAGGGTGGTGGCGCGGACGGCGCTCAGGACCGCTCGGGGTCGCGGTTGGCCCCGCGGCGCGGCCGCCCGGAGCCGCGCTCCCCGCGCCCGCGGCGGGCGCCGCCGCCGTTGCCGCCGTTGCCGCCGGCGCCGATCGCCGCCAGCTCCTCGGCCGTCTTGCCGGCGATCGCCGGGTCCTCGGCCAGGCGCAGGCCGATGCGGCCGCGCTCGCGGTCGACCTCGACGACGCGCACGCGGACCTCGTCGCCGCGGGTGAGCACCTCCTCGACGGAGTCGACGCGCTCGCCCGGCTTGATGTTGCTGATGTGCAGGAGGCCGTCGGTGCCCTTCGTCAGCTCGACGAAGGCGCCGAACGTCGTCGTCTTGACGACCTTGCCGTCGAACTCGTCGCCGACCTCGACCTCCTTCGTCATCGCCCGGATGCGGTCGATGAGGGCCTGGGCCAGCTCGCCGTTGGCCGAGTAGATGAGGACGGTCCCGTCGTCGTTGATGTCGACCTGGGACTCGAACTCCTCCTGCAGGCCGCGGATCGTCTCGCCGCCCTTGCCGATGACCATGCCGATCTGCGACGGGTCGATCTGGATCGTCTCGATCCGCGGCGCGTAGAGCGACAGCTCGGCGCGCGGCGCGTCGATGACCTCGGCCATCTTGCCGAGGATGTGCAGGCGCGCCTCGCGGGCCTGCGTCAGCGCGTCGCGCAGGATGTCGAAGGTGACGCCGGTGATCTTGATGTCCATCTGGAGCGCGGTGATGCCGCGCTCCGTGCCGGCGACCTTGAAGTCCATGTCGCCGAGGTGGTCCTCGACGCCGGCGATGTCGGTGAGGACGATGTAGTCGTCGCCCTCCTTGATGAGGCCCATCGCGATGCCGGCCACCGGGCGCTTCAGCGGCACGCCGGCGTCCATGAGCGCCAGCGTCGAGCCGCAGACCGAGGCCATCGACGAGGAGCCGTTGGACTCCAGCGTGTCGGACACGACGCGGATCGTGTACGGGAAGTCCTCGATCGACGGGACCATCGGGACGAGCGCGCGCTCGGCGAGCGCGCCGTGGCCGATGTCGCGGCGCTTGGGCGCGCCGAGGCGGCCGGCCTCCCCGACCGAGAACGGCGGGAAGTTGTAGTGGTGGAAGTAGTACTTCTTCGTCTCGAGCCCGAGGGTGTCGAGGCGCATCTCCTCCTTCAGCGTGCCGAGCGAGGCGACGCTGAGGACCTGCGTCTGGCCGCGGGTGAACAGGCCGGAGCCGTGCGCGCGCGGCAGGAGGCCCGCCTCGATCGACAGCGGGCGGATCTCGTTCTCGCGGCGGCCGTCGGGGCGCTTCTTGTGAACGGCGATGCGCTCGCGGATGATCTGCTTCTCGAGCTTGTCGAAGGCCATCTGGACCTTCGCGCGCTGCTCGAGGTAGCCCTCCCAGGACGGGTCGCCGGAGTGGGCCGCGAGGACCTCCTCCTCGACCTGCTTCGTCGCGGCCTGGCGCTCGAGCTTGTCCTCGATCTGCGTGGCGGCGTCGAGGGCGGCGCCGTGCGACTGCTTGATCGCCTCGAACAGGCCCTCGTCGACCTGCGGCGCCTCGAAGGCGATCTTCGGCTTGCCGGCCTTCTCGGCCAGCTCGCGCTGGGCGGCGCAGATCTTCTTGATCTCGGTGTGGGCGATGTCGAGCGCGTCGAGCATCTCCGCCTCGGAGACCTCGTTGGCGCCCGCCTCGACCATGAGGATCGCCTCCTCCGAGCCGGACACGATGAGGTCCAGGTCGGTGTTGTCGAGGAGGTCGGCCTCGTTGGGGTTGATGACGAAGTTGCCGTCGATCTTCCCGATCCGGACCGCGCCCACCGGGAACGGCAGCGGGATCTCGGACACCATGATCGCCGCCGAGGCGCCGTTCATGGCCAGGATGTCGTACGGGTGGACGTGGTCGACGGAGAGCGGGATCGCGACGAGCTGCGTCTCGCGCCGCCACCCCTTCGGGAACAGCGGCCGCAGCGGCCGGTCGATCATGCGGGCCGTCAGCGTGCCCTTCTCGCCGGCGCGGCCCTCGCGCTTGAAGAACGAGCCGGGGATCTTCCCGGCCGCGTACATGCGCTCCTCGACGTCGACGGTGAGCGGAAGGAAGTCCACGTCGCGCTCGTTGCCTGCGACCGCGGTGCAGAGCACCATGGTGTCGCCAGAGCGGACGACGACGGCGCCGCTGGCCTGCTTGGCCATCTTCCCCGTCTCGAACGAGATCTCCGTTCCCGCGATCTCGACGGAGACACGGGTCACGGCGTCACTGCTCATATGTTCAACCTCTCTGGCCCGCCCTCGTTGCGGGCCGGTGCGTTCTTCTTCTCTGACCGGACCAGCTCATGGTACAGCCCGGGGTCCGGCCGGCCGGCGCGGAAGAACGCCGGGGTCGTCGTCGCGCCCGCGAGGATCGCCTCGCGCGTCTGGGCCTCGACGCGGGCGGCGACCGCCTCGCTGCGGCGGTCGGCCTCGAAGCGGTCGACGTCGAGGCCGAGCCGCTCGGCCAGCGCCCACAGGTGCGGGTCGTCGACGTGGCCCTGGTCGGCGTACACGGCGTCGTGGAAGGCCCAGAACGCGCCCTGCCGGGCGGCGGCCTCGGCGGCCCGGGCGACGGCGACCGCGCGCGGCTGGCGGGCCTTCAGGGCCAGGTGACGGAAGACGCGCCGCACCGGCGGGCGCCGCTCGCCGAGCCGGACGTGCGCGACCGCGCAGAACGGGCACGTGAAGTCCGCGTAGACGACGATCAGCTCGCCGTCCTCGGGGCCGCGGACGTGATCGTCGGGGCGCAGCTCGAGGGGCATCGCGGACGCCATCTTCCCCCACCCCGGCCGCGGGCGCCGTTGTCGGGTTCGCGCCGCCATGCGACCGCGAGCCGACAACGGCGGGGCCGGCGGGCGGACGGGCCTACCTTGGAGGGGACGTGCTGCGCATCGCCGCCGTCATCGCCGCCGGCCTGCTGGCCGGCCTCGGAGCGCTGTGGACCTTCTCCAGCGAGCGGGAGGTCTCGGCCGGCCGCGTTGAGCTCTCGGTCGCCCCGCTGCACCGCGGCGCGCTCGACGTCTACGTGCCGGTGGTCGACTGGGGCGTCCGCTTCCCCGGGGTCCGCCTCCCCGCCCGCCTGCAGGTCGAGGTCCGGGCGATCGACCGCCAGGCCGCCGCGTCGCTGGCCACCGGCGACCGCGCCGCCGTCGACCAGGTCCGGGCCGAGGCCCGCGACGCGATCGCCTCCTACCTCACCTCGCTGGCCGCCGTCGTCGCCGGCGCCTCGCTGCTCGGCGCCGCGCTCATGGTCCTCATCCTCCGCGGCCCGCCGCGCCAGGTCCTCTACGGGCTCGTCCCCGCCGCCGCCTGGGTCGCCGCCGTCGGGCTGCTGCTCGCGCCGCGCGGCCCCCTCGACCACCCCGAGTACTACGCGCAGGGCACCGACATCCCGGTCGCGCTGCGCGCCGTGCAGAAGGCGACCCGCTCGGCCGCGAACCTCGGCGAGGTCGTCGACGAGCAGCTCGTCGGCCTCGCCCGCCTCGTCGCCCCCGGCGACCAGCCCCCGCTGCGCGGCCTGCCGCGGCTCGTCGTCGCCTCCGACCTCCACAACAACGTCCTGACGATCGAGGCGCTGCGGCGCGCGGCCGGCAACTCGCCCGTCCTGTTCGCCGGCGACCTCAGCGACTCCGGCACCCCGGTCGAGGTCGCCGTCCTGCGCCAGGTCGCCCGCGTCGGCCGGCCGCTCGTCGTCGTCGGCGGCAACCACGACTCCGACGCCCAGCTGCTGGCGCTCGCCCGCCGGGGCGCGATCGTCCTCACCGAGCACGGGCGGCTCATGCCCGACGGGTCCACCGGCCCGGTCGTCGCCCGCGTCGCCGGGCTGCGCATCGCCGGCTACACGAGCCCGAACCTCCGCCGCGCCGCCGACGGCTACCGCGACCGCGGCGGCCGCTGGCACCTCGGCCAGCAGGCGCGCTTCCAGCGCTGGCTGCTGCGCCTGGCCGGGAAGGTCGACGTCGTCGTCGTCCACGAGCCGCAGATCGCCCGGCCCGCGCTGTCGGCCTGGCGGGCGCGCCACCCCGACGAGCCGCTGCTCGTCGCCGCCGGCCACACCCACGCGCAGGCCGTCGAGGCGAAGGGCTCGGTCGTGCTCGTCAACGGCGGCACGATCGGCGCCGGCGGCACCGGCAACCTCCACCAGGACCAGGACATCGGGCTGGCCGTCGTCACCGTCCAGCGCGACCCGTTCCGGGCGCTGGCCGTCGACCTCGTCCGGATCGACCCCGACGACGGCTCCTCGACCGCGCGCCGCGAGCGGCTGCCGGCCCCGTGGTCGTCGCAGGAGCTCGAGGCGGGCGCGGCCGCTACGACGACGCGGCGTCCAGCGCGTCGAGGATGAGGTTCGCGCCCGGCAGCTCGGCGGGCGACGCGGCCAGGTGGCTCCAGCGCACGACCGCGTCGGGGCCGAACACGACGATCGCCCGGTTCGTCGTGCCGGCCGACTCGAGGTAGGCGCCGAGGCGGCGCGACGTCGCGCCCTTCGGCTCGAAGTCCGACAGCTGCGGGATCGAGACCCGCAGGTGCTCGACGAACGCGCGCTGCGTCCACGTCGAGTCGGTCGAGACCCCGTAGAGCGCGGCGCCGCGCCGGGCGAACTCGTCGCCCACCTCGTCGTAGATCTGCAGCTGATCCGAGCAGACCGGCGAGAACGCGCTCGGGTAGAAGACGAGCACGGTCGTCCGGCCGAGCAGGTCGGCCTCCGTGAAGCGCGGGCCCTCGTGGGTGGCGAGGGAGATCTCGGGAGCGGGCGCGCCGGGCCGGATCAGCCCGCTCACCGACGAAGGCCGAGCTCGCGGATGAGCTCGCGGTAGCCCTCGAGGTCCTTCTTCTGGAGGTAGTTGAGGAGGCGCCGGCGCTTGCCGACGAGCATCAGCAGGCCGCGGCGCGAGTGGTGGTCCTTCTTGTGCGTGCGGAGATGCTCGGTGAGGTCGTTGATGCGGGCCGTCAGGAGCGCGATCTGCACGCGGGTGTTCCCGGTGTCCTGCGGGGACTCCCCGAACTTCTCGACGATCTCGGCCTTGCGTTCTGCGGTCAGGGTCATGTGCGACCGGACACGGTAGCAAGCGCGGCGTCCACGTCGAGGTGCATCTGCTCCACGAGGGCCTCCACGGAGTCGAACCGCAGCTCCCCGCGCAGCCGCTTGAGGAAGTCGACGCGCAGCTCGCGGCCGTACAGATCGCCGGTCCAGTCGATGAGGTAGACCTCGACGAGCACCCCCAGCTCGGTCGCGAACGTCGGGCGCACGCCGATGCTGACGGCGGCCGGCGCCGACGTCCCGTCGTCGAGGTGCGCGACGGCCGCGTAGACGCCGTGGGCGGGGACCGCGTAGCCGGGGCGCGGCGACAGGTTCGCGGTCGGGAACCCGAGCTCGCGCCCGCGCTTCTCCCCGTGCTCGACGATCCCGGCGTAGCGGAACGGGGCGCCGAGCAGCCGGCCCGCCGCCTCGACGTCGCCGGCGAGCACGAGCGAGCGGATGAGGCTCGACGACACGATCTCCCCGTGGACCTCGAGCATCGGCGCGACGCGCACCTCGAAGCGCCCGTCGGCGGCCAGCAGCGCCGGGTCGCCGCTCGCGCGGTGGCCGAAGCGGAAGTTCTCCCCCACGCTCACGTGCGTGGCCCGGAGCGCGCCGGCGAGCACCTCGTCGATGAACGCCTGGGCGCTGTGGCGGGCCCAGCCCTCGTCGAACGGCACGACGACGACCTCGCGGACCCCGAGCTCCCCGATCAGCTCGACCTTGCGCTCCAGCGTCGTCAGCAGCGGCGGCCGGCGGTCCGGCGCGATCACCGCGAGCGGGTGCGGGTCGAACGTGAGGACGGTGTCGCTGCCGGCGATGACCGCCCGGTGGCCGAGGTGCACCCCGTCGAAGGTGCCGACGGCGACGCGGCGCGGGCGCGGCTCGACGTCCGGGAGTCGCGTGACGATCATGCGGCCCGGAAGCCTACGACGGGCTTGAGCTGTCCGCCGTCCCGGGGGCGCGCGATCGCGATCGGGCCGTCGCCGTCGCGCAGGAGGACCTCACCCCCGGGCGGCGCGTCCGGCCCCGGCACGGGCGCCCCGTGCGCGGCGCGGCGGGCGTCCTCGGCGCCGAGCTCGACGACCGGCAGGACCGCGGCGAGCGCGTCGCCGAGGTCGATCGCCCGCTCGAGCGCCGCCTCGGCCGACGGGGCCGCCGCCTCGACCGAGAACGGCCCGCTCCGCGTGCGCCGCAGCTCCAGGCAGTAGGCGTCCCCGAGGTCGGCGACGAGCGAGCGCACGTACGTGCCGCTCGAGCAGTCGATCGCGAACGCGGCCCGGTCGCCGCGGCGCCACAGCAGCTCGAAGCGGGTGACCTCGACCTCCCGCTCGGGCAGCTCGACCGCGGCCCCGGCCCGCGCGAGCTCGTAGGCGCGGCGGCCGTCGACGTGGACGGCCGAGTGCGCGGGCGGCCGCTGGCGGATCCGGCCGGTCGGCAGGGCCGACAGGTCGGGGACCCGGCCGGTCCGCGTCAGCTCGCCCTCTGGGTCGCCGGTCGTCGACGTCCACCCCAGGCGGGCGACGGTCTCGTAGCCCTTCGGCAGCCCCATGAAGAACCGCTGGGCGCGGGTCGCGCGCCCGACGAGGACGAGCAGCAGCCCGGTCGCGAACGGGTCCAGCGTCCCCGCGTGCCCGACCCGCACGCGCCCGGCGCCCTTGCGCGGGCCGCCGACGGCGCGGCGGACCGCGGCGACGACGTCGTGCGACGTCACGCCGGCGGGCTTGTCGATCGGCAGGACGGCGTCCATGCGCCCCATTGTCGCCGCTGGAGGCGGGCCGCTACCGGCCGAGCTGCTCGGCGACCGCGTCCCGCAGGAACGCGACGATCTCGTCGATCGACAGGTCGGTCGAGAAGCCGGCGGCGCGCCGGTGCCCGCCGCCGCCCTGGGCGCGGGCGATCGCGCTCACGTCGACGGTGCCGTCGGTCGACCGCAGCGACGCCTTGCGGGCGCTCTGGCCGTCGTCGCCGCCGCAGGCGCGCTCGCGCACGAGCGCGGCGACCTTCGTCCCCTCGACCGCGCGCAGGTGGTCGACGATCCCCTCCGTGTAGCTCTCCTCCGCCCCGGTCTCCTCGAGGTCGGCGAGCGTCACGTAGGCGAACGTCAGCGCCCCGCCGTCGAAGCGCCGGACGCGCTGCAGGGCCCGGCCGAGGAGCTCGAGCTTCGCGAACGGCGTGCCCTCGTACAGGCGCCGGTAGATCGCCTCGACGTCGATGCCGCGGTCGATGAGGTCGGCGGCCATGAGGTGGGCGGTGCGGCCGGTGTTCTCGTACATGAACCGGCCGGTGTCGGTGACGAGCCCGACGTAGAGCGCCTCGGCGATCTCCCGGTCGCCGGGCACCCCGAGCGCCTGCATGAGGTCCCAGACGATCTCCGCCGTGCACGACGCGTCGTCGACGACGTGGTTGACCGTGCCGAAGCGCGTGTTGTCGTGGTGGTGGTCGATGTTCAGGACCGGCAGGCCCGACACGTCGAGCGGGCTACGGTCGACGTTGCCGCAGTCGAGGAAGATCGTCGTCCGCGTCGCGAGGTCCGGCGGCTGGGCGGTGACGAGGTCGTCGAAGCGGAAGAAGCGGTACTCGTACGGCAACGGGAAGTCCGCCGGCGACAGGTACATCAGGCAGTCCTTGCCGAGCGCCTTCAGCAGCGCGTGCATCGCGACGAGCGACCCGAGCGCGTCCCCGTCGGGGTTCTCGTGCGTGACGACGAGGAAGCGCTCGCCCGCCCGGATCTCGTCCAGGACCTGCTGGCGGGTCGTGACGCCCTGGACGCTCATTCGGCGTCCCCGAGCTCGCGGTCGATCAGCCGCTCCAGCCGGAACGCGGTGGCGGACGTCTCGTCGAGGACGAACTGCAGCTCGGGGGTGTGCTTCAGGCGCAGCTGCTGCGAGAGCCGCTTCTGGAGGAACCCGTGCGCGGACTCCAGCCCGGCGAGCGACGCCGTGCGCGCCTTGCGGTCGCCGAGGACGCTCACGTACACGCGGGCGCGGCGCAGATCGGGGCTGGTCTTGACTTCGGTCACGGTGACGAACCCGATGCGGGGGTCCTTGAGGTCGTGGGCCACGGCGTCGCTGACGACCTGGCGCACGGCCTCGTCGACGCGGCGCATCCGGTCGCTGCTCATCCTATGTCCTCGGCGGAGGTCACGAACTTCTGAACGGACACGGTCTCCGGGAAGCGGTCCACGAGCCAGCGCTCGACGCTGTCGACCTGCCGGTCGAGCTGCCCCAGCGAGCCGCTCGTGAGCGCGACCGACAGCTGCGAGCGCTGCCACGCCTCCTGGTGGTCGACCTCGGCGACGGCGCAGCCCAGCCGTCCCTGCAGCTGCGCCTTCACCGACTGCAGCTCCTTGCGCTTGGCCTTCAGCGAGCCCGCGTCCGGGAAGTGCAGGTCCACCAGCAGGAGCGCGACGTAGGCGCTCATCGGGCGGCACGACCTCAGGCGAGCTCGCGCTCGACCTGCTTGGTCTCGTAGGCCTCGAGCACGTCGCCCTCCTTGATGTCCTGGAAGTTGCGCACCACGATGCCGCACTCGAAGCCGCTCTGGACCTCGCGGACGTCGTCCTGGAAGCGGCGCAGCGACTCGATCTCGCCGTCGTAGACGACGGTGCCGTCGCGCACGAGGCGCACCTTCGCGCCGCGGCGGATGACGCCCTCGGTGACGTACGAGCCGGCGATCGTGCCGATCCGCGACGCGCGGAACGTCTGGCGCACCTCGGCGCGGCCGATCGACTCCTCGACCTCCTCGGGCTCGAGCATGCCCTCCATCGCGGCGCGCAGGTCCTCGATCGCCCGGTAGATGACCGAGTACGTGCGGATCTCGACGCCCTCGCGGTCGGCCATCGCGGCCGCGTCGCCGACCGGGCGGACGTTGAAGCCGAGCACGACCGCGTCGGAGGCGGAGGCGAGCATGATGTCGGACTCGTTGATGCCGCCGACGCCGCGGTGGATGACGGTGGCGAGCACCTCGCCCTGCGGCAGCTTGGCGATCTCGTCCTCGATCGCCTCGAGCGAGCCGGCCACGTCGGCCTTGAGCACGAGGTTGAGCTCCTTGGACTCGCCCTCCTTCGCGCGGGCGAAGACGTCCTCGAGCGAGACCTTGCGGCCCGACCGGCGGGCGATCGCCTCGGTCTTGAGCCGGTTCGCGCGCTCGCCCGCGAGCTGGCGGGCGCGGCGGTCGTTCTCGACGACGTGGACGAACTCGCCGGCCTCGGGGACGCCGTCGAAGCCGAGCACCTCGACCGGGTCGCCGGGGCGGGCCTCCTTGACGCGCTCGCCGTTGTAGTCGTGCATCGCGCGGACCTTGCCCCACTCGGGGCCGGCGACGAGCGCGTCGCCGATGCGCAGGGTGCCGCGGTCGATGAGGACGGTGACGACGGGTCCGCGGCCCGGGTCGAGCTTGGACTCGATGACGTGGCCGGACGCCTCGGCGTTCGGGTTCGCCTTCAGCTCCTGCAGCTCGGCGACGACCTGGATCGTCTCCAGGAGGTCCTCGAGGCCCTGCTTCGTCTTGGCGGAGACGTCGACGTACTCGGTCTCGCCGCCCCACTCGGCGGGCTGGAGGTTGCGCTGCGTGAGCTCGGTGCGCACCCGGGTCGGGTCCGCGCCCTCCTTGTCGATCTTGTTGACGGCGACGACGATCGGCACGCCGGCGGCGCGGGCGTGGTCGATGGCCTCCTCGGTCTGCGGCTTGACGCCGTCGTCGGCGGCGACGACGAGGACGACGATGTCGGTCACCTTCGCGCCGCGGGCGCGCATGGCGGTGAACGCCTGGTGGCCCGGCGTGTCGAGGAAGGTGATCGGCTTGTCGTTGTGGGTGACCTGGTAGGCGCCGATGTGCTGGGTGATGCCGCCGGCCTCGCCCGCCGCGACCTGGGTCTGGCGGATGGCGTCCAGCAGCGACGTCTTGCCGTGGTCGACGTGGCCCATGATCGTGACGACCGGCGGGCGCTCGACGAGGTCCTCCGGGTCGTCGTGGAACTCGGGCTCGGCGTCGAGGTCGTCGGCGGCGTGGACGATCTCGATCTCGCGGTCGAACTCGTCGGCGAGGACCTGGATCGCGTCGTCGGACAGCGTCTGCGTCAGCGTCGCCATCTCGCCGAGCGACATGAGCTTCTTGATGATCTCCGGGACCGGGATGCCGAAGTACTCGGCGACGTCCTTGACGGTCGAGCCGGAGTTCACCTTGACCTTGTCGATCGCGCCCTGCGCCTTGACGTCCAGCGGCTGCACCGTGTCGTCGTAGGTGCCGCGGCGGCGCCGGCCGCGGCTGCGCGGCGGACGGCGCGGAGGCCCGCCCGGACCGCCGCCGGGACCGCCGCCCGGGCCCCCGCCCGGACCGCGGCGCGAGGCCTGCGAGTCGATGACGACGCGCCGTCGGCCGCCGGCCTGCGCGGGCGCGCGCTCGCCGGTGCGCTGGTCGTCGCGCGTCGGGCGCGTCGTGCCGCGCCCGGCCGGGCCGCCGGGCCCGCGGCCGCCCGGTCCTCCGGGACCGCGTCCGCCCGGGCCGCGACCGCCGGCGCCGCCCTGGCGCTGGCCGCCCGGACCACCCTGGCGCTGCCCGCCCTGGCGCTGGCCGCCCTGGCGCTGGCCGCGGCCGTCGCCGCCCTGCTGCTGCGGGCGCCGGCGCTGCTGCTCGGGCGGCAGGTCGCCGATGCGCTGCGGATGGTTCGCGCCGTTGCTGGGCTGGTTGGCCCGGACGACGCTCAGCGCGAGCTTCTCGTCGATGGTGGAGTTCGTGGACGGCACGCTGAAGCCGGCCTCCTGGAGCTGCTTGGAGAGCTCCTTGGCGTTGAGGCCGTGCTTCTCGGCGATGTCGGCGATGCGCTTCTTGGCCATTGGCTAATCCGAGTCTAGATGGTTGGGCGCGGACGTCACACGCGCCTTGAACGCGCGCGCGAGTCCGCCGCGCCGGACCGCGCGCTCCAGGCATGCCGGGTCCGGGTGGACGTAGGCGCCGCGCCCGCCGAGGCGCCGGTCGCGGTCGAAGACCGCCCGGCCGCCCTCGACGAGCGCGAGGCGCAGCAGCTCGCGCTGCGGGGCGCGCGCCCCGCAGCCCGTGCAGCGTCTGATCGGCTCGCTCAGGAGTCCTCGGCCTCGCCGGTCGGCTCCGCGGACTCGGGCGCGGGCTCCAGCGACTCCTCGGCGGCGACCGTGGCGGCCTCCGCCTCGCCGCCGGCGGCGTCCGCGCCCGCCTCGTCGTCGGCCTCGGCCTCCGGGCCGTCCCCGGCCTCGGCCTCGGCGCCCTCGGCCTCGAGCGACTCCTCGAACTCCTGCTCCTCCTCCTCGTCCTCGCCGGTGAGGACGGTGACGTCGTCGGTGTCGTAGTCGACGAGCGCCTGGTGGGCGGGCAGGCCGCAGTAGCGCGAGCCGGCGAGCGCGGCGTTCGGGCAGCGGCGGCCGTTGGCGAGGATCGCGTGGCAGCGGCCGTCGCCGATCTCGCTCTCGTCCTCGTCGCCGCCGTGGTCCTCGGTCGCGTACTCGGTCTCGGACTTGATGTCGATGCGCCAGCCGGTCAGGCGGGCGGCGAGCCGGGCGTTCTGGCCCTCGCGGCCGATCGCCAGCGAGAGCTGGTCGTCGGGGACGATGACCGTGGCCTGCTTGGCCTCGTCGTCGACGAGCACCTCGCGCACGCGCGCGGGGCTGAGCGCCTTGGCGACGAAGCGGGCCGGCTCGTCGTTGTAGGGGATGATGTCGATCTTCTCGCCGCGCAGCTCGGAGACGACCATCCGCACGCGCGAGCCGCGGGGGCCGACGCACGCGCCGACCGGGTCGACGCCGTCGGCGTGCGAGACGACCGCGATCTTCGACCGGTAGCCGGGCTCGCGGGCGACGTTCTGGATCTCGACGAGGCCGTCGGCGATCTCCGGCACCTCGAGCTCGAACAGCGACTTGATCAGCTCGGGGTCGCGGCGGCTGACGATGATGCTCGGCCCCTTCGTCGAGGGCGAGACCTCCTTGATGACCGCCTTGACGCGCTGGTTGTGCTCGTAGCGCTCGCCCTCGACCTGCTCGGACTTCGGCAGGAGCGCCTCGACGCGCTCGCGCAGCTGGATCAGCGTGTAGCGGGCGTCCTTCTGCTGGACGATGCCGGTGACGAGCTCGCCGACGCGGTCGCGGTACTCCTCGTACATCATGTCGCGCTCCGCCTCGCGGATGCGCTGGAGGATCACCTGCTTGGCGGTCTGGGCGGCGATGCGGCCGAAGTCGTCCGGCGTGACGTCGCGCTCCTCGATCTGGTCCTTGTACTGCTCGAACTTGATCGGGTCGATCTCGGGGTCCTCGGGCTCGCGCATCTCCCCCGTCTCGGGGTCGATCGTCGTGCCCTCGTCGATCGTCTCGACGATGAGCTGGGCCTCGAGGCGCTCCGGGATGATGAGCTCGATCACGCGGAAGTCCGCGGTCTCGGGGTCGAGCTCCACGCGCGCGTACTTCGCCGAGCCCGGCTGCTTCTTGTAGGCGGCCAGGAGCGCGTCCTGCAGCGCGAGCATGAGCTTCTCCTGGGAGATGCCCTTCTCACGCGCGAGCGCGCCCATGGCCTCGATGACTTCACGGGACATCTGGGCTACTCCTCGACGAGGTTCGATCGGGTGATGTCGTCGTACGGGATCGCGACGACCCCGCTCGCGGCCGCGATCGTGACCTCGACGTCGCTGGCCCCGACGAGCTCACCGGTGAACGTCTTGTGGCCGTCGCGCGGCTCGCGCAGGCGCACGCGCGCGCGGCGGCCGAGGAAACGGCGGAAGTGGGCAGGCTTGGAGAGCGGGCGCTCGAGCCCCGGGCTGGACACTTCGAGCGCGTAGCGCTCTCGCACGTCGGGCAGGAGATGCGTGACCTTCTCGCAGAGGTCGAGCGTGACCCCGTCGGGGTGATCGATGAAGAGGCGGACGGTCTCGCCGGAGACCTCGGCCAGCAGCACCTCGACATCGGGGGCGGCCTCGGCGAGCCGGCCCTCGATCTGGCTCTGGATCGGGTGCATGCCTTCCCTCCTTCCTCCGTCGTGCAGGTGGTCCAAGAAACAAAAAAAGCGGGCGATCGCCCACTTTCGGTACGGCTCCGGCCAGGTGGCCGGCAATCGAAAGCTGTGCCGATGAGCGTAGCACCACCGCGCCCCTGCGAGGATGGTTTCGCGCCCCACGCAACCGTCGATGCAGACCTGGCCGGGATCGAGGCCGACCGTCGCCGCGCCGCCGACGGCGAGTGGGGCCTGAGCATCGCCGACGTGGGCGGCCGGCCGCTGCACGTCGGGCTGCGCCTGACCGCCTCGCGCGCCCCGCTCCTGCGCGCCCGGGCCGAGGCGCTCGGCCCCGGCCGGGTCGACGTGCACGAGCTGCTCGTGCGCAAACCGATCGCCGGCGATCCGGCGCCTCGCGGCCGTCGAGCCGGCGGCTCCTCGCCGGGGACGTGTGGCACCTGCCGTCGACCCCTCCGATGCCAGGTGCCACCCCGGTGGCGTATAC
>JADGIB010000385.1 GCA_019683665.1 Solirubrobacteraceae bacterium | reverse complement strand
CGGCGGCCGCCGGCCCCCCCCCCGCCCCGCGCGCGCGCCCGGCGGGGCGCCGGGCCTGGCAGGATCCGGCGATGACCGACTACGCGATCGTCCGCGCCGACGACGTCGGCGACGTCTACGCGGGCACCGACGTCCCCGGCGAGTTCCGCCCGCTCGGCCCCGCGCTCGGGCTCGAGCAGCTCGCGGCGACGCTCATCCGCGTCCCGCCGCACTCGGACTTCGAGCAGGGCACCGGGCATCTCCACGACGAGCTCGAGGAGCTGTACCTCGTCACGCGCGGGACGCTGACGATGCGCTTCGGCGACGAGGTCGTCGACGTCGCGGCCGGGTCGGCGGTGCGCGTCGCGCCGCGCACGCCCCGCTCGCACCGCAACCGCGGCGACGAGCCCGTCGAGCTGTGGGCGATCTCGCGGCGCCTGGACCGCGGCGACGCGACGAAGATCGACGACTTCTGGCCGGCCGACCCGGCCGCCGTCCAGCGCCGCGCCCCGTAGCTCAGGGCGCGGCGACCGGGACCGGCGCGCGGCAGACCGTGCCCGCCGGCGGGACCGCGCGGGTGAGCAGGTAGCGGGCGATCCAGCGGTCGGTGCAGGCCGACCCGTTGCCGCCGGCGCGGCCGAAGACGGTGTGGCCGATCCCGTCGTACGTCAGCAGCCGGGCGCTGCGCAGGGTCGTCGCCAGCCGCTGCGACCACGCGTACGGGGTCGACGGGTCGGAGATCGTCCCGACGACGAGGATCGGCGGCGCGTCGGGGGCGGTCGCCGGCTGCACGGGCCGCGGCGGGACCGGCCAGCCGACGCACAGCGCCGAGTCGGCGTAGACGCCGGCGGCGCCCATCCGCGGCGCCTGGATCGTCGCGAGCGCGGCGCCGGCCGCGAGCGTCGACGGCGCCGGGCGGGCCGGGAAGTCGAGGCAGTTGACGGCGGCGAACACCTGGGGGAGGTCCAGATACGCGCCGGTGCGGGTGTCGCGGCCGACGGCCTGGTCGGCGACCGCCAGCAGCGTCGTGCCGTCGCCGCGCTGCAGCGCGTCGGCGAGCGCGGCCAGCAGCGGCCGGTGCGAGCCCACGTTGGCGAGGCCGGTGACGACGGCCTGGGTGAGCCAGCCGACGGTCAGCGAGCGGCCGGTCGGGTCCCCGGGCGCGGGCAGCGGCTCGGCGCGCACGCGGGCCAGCAGCTCGTCGAAGCGGGCGACCGGATCCGGCCCCAGCGGGCAGCCGGCGTCGGCCGCGCACTCGGCCAGCACGCGCAGCAGGACGTCCTCCCAGGCGGCGCCCTGGTCGAGCCCGAGCGTCACGAGGTCGGCCCGCGGGTCCATCGCCGCGTCGAGGACGAGCGCGCGGACCCGGTGCGGGTAGCGGTCGGCGTAGAGCGCCCCGATGCGCGTCCCGTACGACAGTCCCGCGAACGTGAGGCGGCGGTCGCCGAGCGCGGCGCGGATGCGGTCGAGGTCGGCGACGACGTCGTGGGTGCCGAGGCGGCTCAGCCGCTCGCGGCCGACGCGCGCCGCGCAGTCGGCGCCGAGGCGGCGGTAGCCGGCGACGATCGCGGCGGCGCCCTCGGCGGTCGCCGGGTCGGCGCCGAAGACCGGGTCGAGGTCGGTCCCGCAGTCGATCGGGGCGCTGTGCCCGACGCCGCGCGGGTCGAAGCTGACGATGTCGAACGCCCGGCGCACCGCGCGGGGCAGGCGCGGGACGACGCTCGGCAGCGTGGCCAGCCCGGAGCCCCCGGGCCCGCCGAAGTTCATGACGAGCGAGCCGATCCGGGCGCGGCGGGGGCCGGTCGCGCGGGTGCGGATCAGCGCGATCGGCGTGGTGCCGCGGCGCGGATGCGCGGGGTCGGCGGGGACGCGCAGCGTCGCGCACTCGTAGCCGGCGGGCGTGCCGTCCGGGCAGGCGCCCCATCGCAGGGACGCCGCGCTCGCGGGCGCGGCGGTCGCCGCCGCCCCGGCGGGGGCGACCGCGGCGCGGAGCGCCAGGCGGGCCATCTGTGACATCGGCCGGGCACCGTATCAGCGGCGCGGCGGTCCGGCGCGCCCGGCATGATCTGCCCATGGCGGCGACGTGCTTCTGCGGGTGCGGTCGGCGGGTCCGGTGGGGCCGGCGGCGGATCGCCAACGCGCTCGGCGACCGCGTCGACCGCGACGTGGCGACGTTCCGGGGCGCGCTGGAGCGCGGGCCGCAGGGCGAGCACGAGGCCGAGCTGCGCGAGCTCGTCGCCGAGGGCGCGGCGATGCGCGAGACGCTGCGCGGGATCGTCCACGGCACGCACGACCGCCGCCGGTACGACAAGCGCGCCGGCCGCGCGTGGCTGCGCCGGGCCGGCCGCCAGCGCGGCCGGCTCGCGCGGGAGGTCGCCGACTACGCCGGCTGGGACGCGCTCGGCCGGTCGGAGCTCGTCCACGCCGGGCGGCGGGCGCCGGCCGTCGTGCTCGGCGTCGACGACACCGGCGTGACGATCAACAACGACCCGCGCGTGCGCGTGCGGCTGCGGGTGGCCCCGGCCGGGGAGCCGCCGTTCGAGGTCGAGCGGACGGTGACCGTGCCGCGGACCGCGCTCCCGCGGCGGGGCGAGCCGGTCGAGGTCGCCTACGACCCCGGCGACCGCGACCGCGTCACGTTCCGGCTCGCCGCCGGCGCCGGCGCCCCGGCGCCGGATCGCCTCGCGCAGCTCGACCTCCTCGGCGAGCTGCGCGAC
>JADGIB010000384.1 GCA_019683665.1 Solirubrobacteraceae bacterium | reverse complement strand
CCCCCGAGCCCGAGCCGGAGCCGGCGACGCCGCCCGCGCCGGAGCCCGCGCCCGCGCCCGCCTCCCCCGCGCCGCCGATCGAGACCGTGGCCGAGCTGTGGCCGGCGGTGCTCGATGCCGTCCGCGCCGAGAACGGGATGCTCGCCGCGTGCCTGGGCTCGGCCCAGCCGGTCGGGGTCGACGGCAACGTCGTCACGATCGCGTTCCCGCGCTCGGAGGCGTTCGCCTACCGCAAGGCCGACGACGCCGAGAAGCGTGACCTCGTGGCCGAGGCGCTGCGCTCGGTCACCGGCCACCCGCTGTACCCCGCCTACGAGCTGCACGACGAGCTGCCCACGGTGGAGGAGGCGCCGCCCCTGAGCGAGGAGGAGCTGATCGCCCGCTTCAAGGACGCCTTCGACGCCGAAGAGATCCCACCCGACGACGAGCCCGCCTAGGAGACCGCCATGCCTCAGCCGAACATGCAGCAGATGCTCAAGCAGGTCCAGAAGATGCAGGCCGACATGCTGGCCGCCCAGGAGCAGCTGAAGAACGAGGTGGTCGAGGCCTCGGCGGGCGGCGGCATGGTGAAGGTCAAGGCGTCCGGCGACCTGGAGATCAAGGAGGTCGTCATCGCGCCCGAGGCCGTCGACCCCGACGACGTCGAGCTGCTGCAGGACCTCGTCCTCGCCGCCACGAACGAGGCGCTGCGCTCCGCCCAGGAGCTCGCCGCCTCGAAGATGGGCGGCCTCGCCGGCGGGCTGGACCTCGGCTCGATGGGGCTGCCCGGGCTCGGCGGGCCGGGCAAGGGCAAGGGCGGCTTCCCGCGGTGAACGCGCCGCCGATCCAGCGGCTGGTCACCGAGCTGGCCAAGCTGCCCGGCATCGGCAACCGGACCGCGCAGCGCCTCGCCTTCCACATCCTGCGCGCCGACCCGCAGGAGGCCTACGCGCTGGCCGACGCGATCCGCGAGGTCAAGGAGCGCATCGGGCTGTGCGAGGTGTGCTTCAACCTGGCCGAGGGGCCGCGCTGCCGGATCTGCCTCGACGAGCGCCGCGACCCGAGCATCATCTGCGTCGTCGAGGAGCCCAACGACGTCATCCCGATCGAGCGCACGCACGAGTTCCCGGGCCGCTACCACGTCCTCGGGGGCGCGCTGTCGCCGATCGACGGCGTCGACCCCGAGGACCTCAAGATCGCCCAGCTCTACGCGCGGGTGGCGGAGGGCGGCATCCGCGAGGTCGTCCTCGCCACGAACCCGACGACGACCGGCGAGGCGACCGCGCTCCACATCGCCGAGGGCCTGCGCGAGCGCGCGCCCGACGTGACCGTGACGCGCCTCGCGTCCGGCCTGCCGGTCGGGGCCGACCTCGAGTACGCCGACGAGGTCACGCTCGGGCGCGCGTTCGCGGGGCGGCGCGCGGTCTAGAGCCGCCGGCCGGTGGCCGCGAGCGGGCCCGGGAACGGCGGGCCGCTCAGCCCGGTCTCCAGCGGCCGCGGCCGGACATGCCGTCGACACTGATCGAGCCGCTCGGGGGAACCGCGCCGACGACCGCGCGGTCGCGCCGGAAGGTCGACGTCCCCGACCACGCTGTGGCCGCCGTCGCCGGCGACGAGCGGGACGCCGGTGCCCGCCGCGATCCGGGTGCTGACGCGGGCGATGATGCCGGTGATGGCGCACCGGTCGCCGTCGATCGCGACGCCGGGCGGGCGCCGCGCCGAGGGCGAGCCCGAGGAGCGCGCCCGGCGGGGCGGTCGGCGTCCTGCCTGGTCAGGGCGCGAACCTACCTCGTCCGCTCGAGCACCGCTCGCAGCGCGGCGGCGACGGTGCCCCGGTCCTCGCGGACCTGGCGGGCGGAGATCCGCACGACCCGCCAGCCGTTGGCCTCGAGGTCGAGGTCGCGGGCGTGGTCGCGCTCGAACCGGGCCCGGGTCCGGTGGGCGCCCCAGCCGTCGAGCTCGACCGCGACCCGCTGCCGCGGCCAGTGCAGGTCGACCTCCCAGCCGTGAAGGTCGAGGTTGACCGCTGGCCGCGGCAGCCCGTGCTCGTCGATCAGCGCGAGGACGGCGCGCTCCAGCCAGGAGCGGAGCGTGCGCGGGTCGGCGGGCCGGGCGTCGGCGATCGCGGCCCGCAGGCGCCCGGCGCCGCGGCGGCCCCGGTGGCGCTCCAGGCACGCTTCGACCTCGGCGAGGTCGAAGCGGCGCAGCTCCTCGGCCCGCTCGAGCGCCCGCTCCAGGATGCGCGGCGGGCGGGTGGCGGCGACGTCGAGGAGGGTCCGGGCGACGCTCGTGACCGGGACGCCGCCGATGACGGCCCGGTCGGCGGGGTGGAGGCGGTTGCGGTGGACGGAGAGCCCCGGCAGCGCGCGGCCGCGGGCGCGCGGGATCGTGACGTCGATCCGCGGGCGGTGGTCGGTGAGCAGCCCCCACGCCGCCGCCGCGGACGTGTGCGACAGCACGGCGCCGGGGCCGGCGGCGAGGACCGCGGCCAGGCGGTGGGCGTCGGGGCGCAGCGCGGCGTGCCCGACCGCGTAGACGCTCGGGTGCAGGCGGATGAGACGGCCGGAGGCGATCGCGCGGTCGATCGCCGACGTGCTCATCCCGGCCGCGACGAGCTGCCCGCGCGCGACGACGCCGTGCTGGTCCGCCGCAACCCGGCTCGCGATGTCGCGAGTGGCGGATCGGCCCCGCTCAGCGGGGCTGAATCGCCGTTCATTCCTTGGGGCGGGCGGTTG
>JADGIB010000383.1 GCA_019683665.1 Solirubrobacteraceae bacterium | reverse complement strand
GCTAGGGCGCCCCTACTCGATGAACCCGGACTCGCGCAGGTAGGCCTCGGCCACCTCGGCCGGGGTCTGCTTGTCGAGGTCGACGCGGGCGTTGAGCTCCTGCAGCGCCTCGTCGGTCAGGCCCCGGTTGACGGCCTCGACGGTGGCCGCGAGGTCCGGCCCGGCCTGCTCGAGCAGCGACGTCTTCACGAGCAGCGTCGAGTTGTAGGGCGGGAACATCCCCTGGTCGTCCTCGAGCAGGACCTCGTCGTCGCGCTCGATCTGCGGGTCGGTGGTGAAGACGATCGACACGTCGGCGTCGCCGTTGGCGAGCACCTCGTGGCGCAGGGCCGGGTCGACGGGCACGAAGCGCTTGAAGTCGAGCCCGTACACCTCCTGCAGGCCGAGCAGGCAGTCGAGCCGCTGGCGGCACTCGGGCGTCCCGTACAGCGTCAGGTCCGGGGCGTGGTCGGCGAGGTCGGAGATCGTCGTCAGCCCGAGCCGCTCCGCCGTCTCGCGGGTCACCGCGACCTCGTTGGACGACGTGAACGGCGTCGGCGGCAGCGCGGTGATCCCGTCCTCGGCGAACCGCGTCCGGACCTGCTCGAACGCGGCGGCCGGGTCCTTGGGCAGCTCGTCGGTCGGCACCCCGAAGAACGACAGCAGCGCCGTGCCCGTGTACTCCGGGTAGGCGTCGATCTGGCCGTCCTCGAGGGCCTTCAGCGCGGTCTTCTCGTCGCCGAGGTTCAGCTCGGTCTTGACCGTGTAGCCGGCGGCGGCGAGCGCCTGGGCGTAGATCTCGCCGAGGACCTTCTGCTCGGTGAAGTTCTTGGAGCCGACGACGATCGTCGTGGACGCGTTGTCGGGGTTCGACGCGATCCGGTCGCTGGAGGCGGCCGCCTGCGTCGCGGCGTCCGTCGCGCCCGCCGCGGCGGTGCCGGTCGCGCCGCCCTCGTCGTCGTCGGAGCCGCAGCCTCCCGCCGCGACCCCCAGCACGAGGAGCGCGAGCAGCGCGAGGATCGTTCGTCTCATGGTTCGGTGCCTCCTGTGGGGCGTGTGGGTCAGGCGGATGCCGCGGGGCACGACCGCCCGCTGGACGAGGGCGAACAGCGCTTCGGCGGCGACGGCGAGCAGGGCGACGAGGATCGCGGCGCCGAGGCGCCCGTCCTCCCCGTAGACGCCGCCGGCGATGATCGGGTCGCCGAGCGTGACGACGCCCGCGAGCGGGGCGATCGTCGCGGTGGCGATGACGTTGACGACCGACGTGCGCACGCCGCCGCAGATGAGCGGCAGCGCGAGCGGGAGCTCGACGCGACGGACGATCTGGACGCCGGTCATGCCCATCCCGCGCGCCGCGTCGACGGCGTCGCGGTCGGCCTGGCGCACGCCGACGTACGTGTTCGTGAGGATCGGCGGGATGGCCAGGAGCACGAGCGCGAGCGTCACGTTCGTGAAGCCGACGCCGAGGTAGGCGACGAAGAACGCGATGAGCGCGAGGCTCGGGACCGCGCGCCCGACGTTCGCCAGCGACGTGGCCAGCAGCTCGCCGCGGCCGACGTGCCCGAGCCACAGCGCGAGCGGGACCGCGACCGCGACGGCGATCGCGACCGACACCGCGGTCAGCTCGAGGTGCGTCCACAGCATCGGCAGCAGCTGGGCGCCGCCGACCTCGGTCCCGCCGCTGCGCGCCTCGCGCGCGTGGAGGATGAAGTCGATCGCGTCGCCGAACCGGCTCATGCCCGCGCCGTCCCGGCCGTCCGCCACGGGGTCAGCAGCCGCTGCGCGAGCAGCAGCGCGACGTCGAACGCGACCGCCAGCGCCAGGCAGAGGCCGCCGGCGACGACGACGTTCGACTTGAACGTGATCTGGGCGAAGATCTCGCCGCCGAGGCCGCCGGCGCCCGCGAAGAACGCGAGCGTCGCGAGCCCGACCGTCGTCGTCGCCGCGATCCGCAGGCCGGCGACGATCTCCGGCACCGCGAGCGGCAGCTCGACCCGCCACAGGACCTGGCGGTCGGTGAGGCCCATGCCGCGGGCGGCGTCGATCGCGTCGGCCGGGACGTTCTCCAGCCCGGCGACGATGTTGCGGAACAGGATCAGCAGCGTGTAGGCGGTCAGGGCGATGATCGCCGTGAGCGCGCCGCGGCCGGTGATCGGCTGCAGCAGGAAGAAGACCGCGATCGACGGCAGCGTGTAGAGCACGCCGGTGATCCCGACGATCGGGCCGACGAGCCAGCGGCGGCGGTGGGCGAGGACCGCGAGCGCGAACGCGATCAGGAAGCCGCAGGCGACCGAGATCAGCGACAGGTAGACGTGCTGCCAGAGCGGGTGCAGGTAGCGGTCGATGTGGTCGACGATCCAGCCGGGGCAGAACCCGTCGCTCGCCACGCAGCTCTGCTCGGTGTCCGGACCGCGGTCGTGGATCTCCAGCTGCGCGACGAGGGCGGTCATCGTCGGTCCTGGACGCGGTCGCCGGGGCGCTCCTGCGCGGTGCTGCCGGCGGCGAGCAGGTCGCTGACGATCTCGACGGAGAGGACGCCGAGGACGGCGCCGCGCGGGTCGACGACCGGCGCGTACTGCGTGCCGGCCTGGAGCAGCTCGGCGAGCGCGTCGCGCAGGACGTCGTCGGCGTCGATGATCGGGTCGGGGGCCGAGTCGGCGGGCGGGACGACGACCGGGCGGGCGAGGTCGCGCTCCGACAGCCAGCCGAGCGGGCGGCCGTCGTCGTCGACGAGGAGGGGGTAGGG
>JADGIB010000382.1 GCA_019683665.1 Solirubrobacteraceae bacterium | reverse complement strand
GTCCAGCTCGCCGCCGACCGCCGGCCAGCGCCGCAGCGCCCGCAGCGAGCTGGCCGCCAGCCAGCAGCCGCCGGCGTAGGCGTGAAACAGCGTCCGCGCGCCGACGTGGTCGCGGACCAGCACCAGCTCGGCGCCGTCGGCGATGGCGAGCGCGAACATGCCCTCGGCCGCGCCGATCCCGTTGGCGCCGAACCGGGCGTAGCAGCGCAGCAGCAGCTCCCCGTCCGCGGCATCCGGCCCAACGGCCACGCCCGCCGATGCCAGCCAAGCGAGCAGCTCGGCCCGGTTGTGCAGGGTGACCTCGCCGACGGCGGCCAGCCGCCCGACGACCCATGGCCCGCCCGCGTGCCCCGGTTCCCCCGGCAGCAGGCCCAGTGCCACGCCGACGCCGCCCAGGGCGTCGCCGTGCGTACCGGCCGGGTGAACAGCGGCCGTCGCAGAGCCGACGGGGACCGTACGGCCCGCGGCCGTCACCATCGGCTCGGCGACCTCCCCAGTCGGCCCGAGAGGTGACGGCGGGGGATACCGGCCGTCGCCCCAGGAAACACGCGGTTCAGCGGCGACCGCGAGGTCCGCCGGCACCGCGCCGGCTTGCGCCAAGGCATTCCAGGCGTCAGGCGCTGTCCTCGCCAGCGCCGCGCAGAACCGTGGCATCAGGCCTCCTCGGCCGTGGTGGTCAGACGGCGGTCAGCCGCAGTCCTCAACGAAACGGGAGGGCGTGTCGTCCCAGCCGCCGGCGCCACTTCGGCCTCTACGAGCTCTGCCGCTGTCGGTGCTGCTGACGCGCCCAGTGAGCCCCCGCGCAGTCGCTCCTCCTCGTAAGGGGACAAGTACTGCGGCGGGAGGGTGGTGCCCGGGCCATTCAGGGCTCTGAGGGCGACGTCAGCCAGCGGCGTGCCCAAACGCCCGGCCGCGTGCCGCGGCAGCAGGCACGGAGGTACGACCGGGACCGACGCCGGCAGGCCCAGCCGGGCACCCAGCCCGGCGGCGCTCGCGTCGTGCAGCACGTAGACGACCGACCCAGGGAAGCGCGCGAGCGCGTCCACCAGGCGCGGGCCGGGCAGCGGGTCGGCGCTCGCGAGGACGGGGCAGGCCAGTGCTTTACGTGAGGAGTCCTGCGAATTCATCCGCTGGTCAGCCAGATGCCACTCACCGGCCTTCTTGTTCCCGGTTCCATCGGCCTCCGACACTCGTCCTAGCCCGTCGCTCGCTGGGCGGCCGAGCTGGCGGGATGCCAGAGCCCATTTCCCCGCCGCCTAGCCGAAGTCGTCGCCGAAGCCGTCGGCGTCGTCGTCCCCGTCGTCCCATCCGTAGAAGTCGTCGCCGTCCCCGCCGCCGCGGCTGCTGATCTGCTGTGCGAGCGCTCTGCGCAGCTGCTCCTCCTCGGCGGGGGTCAGGGTCAGCGGCGGGGCGATGACCGGGCCAAGCAGCACCCCCGCCCCGGCACCCGCCAGCAGCGTGCCGACCCGGCCACGGAAGGCCGACCGGTTCACGGTGATGAAGAGCACCGGCTGTGGCGAGGGCGGCGGGTCGGTCGGGTCGGCGGGGTGCTGGCGCCAAGCGGTGCGGCCATAGCCCAGGTCGCGGCCGTAGCGCGCCTTCACGCCGGCGTACACCCGCTTGATGATCCGTCTGCCAAGCTGCTCGTCGGTGCCGGTCAGCCCGCGCTCGTTCCGCCACTCGACCAGGTGCCATCCGGCCCGGCGGCGCCATTCCTGGCGGCCGTCGCTGTACCGGCGGTAGACGGTCCCGTCGGCCAGCAGCTCGTCGGTGAACGCGATCTCGTGATGACTGCTCATGGCGGACGCTCGTTTCGTCGGCGCCGGGCCGGCCCGCTGGCCGTCCCGACCAGACTAGTGATCGGTGTCGGGCCCGCGCCCACGGCTCCCGCGCCGCGCGCCTCGCCCCGCACCGCCGGAACGGGCGCCGACGGCGACAACGGTGGGCCCAGCCGAGCTCGCGCCGCTCCCCGCGTCATGGCGCCGGCCAGGTCAGGAAGCCGGCGGCCCGGGCGGCGGCGAGCCCGGCGCCGCGCCGCCTGGCCGCTGGCCGCTGGCCGGCCAGGCGGTGGACCGCCCGCAGCAGCCGGGCCGGTGGGACCGCGGCCAGCTCCGCCCGCATCCCCGCCCGCAGCCAGTGCTCCTCGCGTCTGGTCAGCCCCGGCCACGCGCCGGCCGCGGCGACCGGCTCGGCCTCGCGGCGGGCCGGCAGGCGCAGGGCGGCCGCGTGCCGTGGCAGCAGGCCCAGGCGCACGACCGGGACCGACGCCGGCAGGCCCAGCCGGGCACCCAGCCCGGCGGCGAACGCCAGCCCGGCGGCGCTGGCGTCGTGCAGCACGTAGACGGCTGACCCCGGGAACCGCGCGAGCGCGTCCACCAGGTGCGGGCCGGGCGGCAGGTCGGCAGCCGCGAGCACCGGGCAGGCCACCGCCAGCGGCACGTCGTTGGCGACCAGCATCCGCGCGGTCGCCCGGTCCTGGCAGACCAGCAGCCGCGGCAGGCCGTAGTCGAGCACGTCGTCCTCGCCGGCGAGCCAGCCCCGGCCGGTCGGCGCGGCGCCAGCGGCAACGCCCACCTCAGCGGTCGTGCCGGCCGCTGCGCCCGTAACCGCTGGAGCCGCGACCCCCTCCCCGGCTCCGGCCGCGGGCTCGGCCGCACCGCCGGCAGCGGCCGCGGCCCCACTGGCCAGCCCAGGGCTGGGGCCGGCCTCGGCGGCGTCGGTGACCGCGGGCAACAGGGCGGGCACGGGCCCATGC
>JADGIB010000042.1 GCA_019683665.1 Solirubrobacteraceae bacterium | reverse complement strand
GGGCGGGGGTGGGTCGCGGCCGGCTGCGGATGCCCGCCCGCCGCCGGTGCGCGAGGATGCGGGCATGGCCGCCGCCTCCGCCCCCGCCCGCGCCGACCGCGGGCCGAGCCTGCTCGCCCGCCTGCGCGAGTGGCGCTCGACCGCGCTGGCCGCCGTCGCCGTGGCGGCGATCGCCGTGGGCGGCCTCCTGCACCTCGTCGGCGAGGCCGACGCCGGGCGCGTCGTGTGGCGGGCGGCGGTCGCGCTGCTCGCCGTCGAGCTCGCCTACGAGGTGGGCCGCTCGGTCGTCGTCGAGCACACGCTCGGGGTCGACACGATCGCGCTCGTCGCGATGGTCGGGTCGCTCGCCCTGGGCGAGGAGCTCGCCGGCGCGGTCATCGGCCTCATGTTCAGCGGCGGCGCGGCCCTCGAGGCGGCCGCGTCGCGCCGCGCCCGCCGCGAGCTGACCGCGCTGCTGGAGCGCGCGCCGCGCCACGCCCAGGTCCGCCGCGACGGGCGCCTGGAGGAGGTGCCGGTGGAGGCGGTCCGCACCGGCGACGTCGTGCTCGTGCGCACCGGCGAGATCGTCCCGGTCGACGGGACGGTCCAGGGCGGCGAGGCGGTCGTCGACACGAGCGCGCTCACCGGCGAGCCGCTCCCGGTGACGCTGACCGCCGGGATGCCGGTGCTGAGCGGCAGCGCGAACGCGGGCGCCCCGTTCGACGTGCGCGCCGACCGGCCCGCGTCCGAGAGCGCGTACGCGGCGCTCGTGCGGCTCGTGCGCCAGGCCGAGACCGAGCGGGCGCCGTTCATGCGGATGGCCGACCGCTACGCCGGGATCTTCCTGCCGCTGACGCTCGCGATCGCCGGGATCGCGTGGGCGGCCAGCGGCGACCCGGTCCGCGCCCTGGCGGTCGTCGTCGTCGCGACGCCGTGCCCGCTGATCCTCGCCGTCCCGATCGCGCTCGTCTCCGGCCTGTCGCGCGCCGCCCGCGCCGGCGTCGTCGTCAAGGGCGCCGGGGCGATCGAGGCGCTCGGGAAGGCCCGCACCGTCCTGTTCGACAAGACCGGGACGCTGACGGTCGGCACGCCGGAGATCCGCGAGATCCGCCTCGCCGGCCCCGGCGACGTCCCGCCCTCCGAGGTCCTGCGGCTGGCCGCGTCGGTCGACCGCCTGTCGGCCCACGTCCTCGCCGCCGCGCTCGTGGCCGCCGCCCGGGACGCGGGGCTGGCGCTCGCCCCCGCGACCGACACCCGCGAGGACCCGGGCCAGGGCATCGCCGGCACCGTCGACGGGCGCCGGGTCGCGATCGGCAGCCGCGCGTTCCTCACGGGCACGGGCGTCGACCCGGCCGAGATCGAGGCGGCCCGCCGGCTCGGCACGCGCGGCTCCGGGGAGGCGCACGTCCTCGTCGCCGTCGACGGCCACCTCGCCGGCGTCATCGTCATGGCCGACGAGGTGCGCCCCGACGCGGCGCCGATCGTCGCGCGGCTGCGCGCGGAGGGCATCCGCCACGTCGCGATGGTCACCGGCGACCGCCGCTCGGTGGCCGAGCGGGTCGGGCGCGAGCTCGGCGTCGACCGCGTCTACGCGGAGCTGACGCCCGAGGGCAAGCTCGAGATCGTCCGGCGGCTGCGCGCCGACCGCGGGCTGTCGCCGGTCGTCATGGTCGGCGACGGCGTCAACGACGCGCCCGCGCTGGCGATCGCCGACGTCGGGATCGCGATGGGCGCCGCGGGCGCGACCGTGTCGTCGCAGACCGCCGACGCGGTCGTGACCGTCGACCGCATCGACCGGGTCGCCGACGCGATCCACGCCGGCCGGCGCGCGCTGCGCATCGCCCGCGAGAGCGTGCTCGCCGGGATGGGCCTGAGCCTCGCCGCGATGCTCGTCGCCGCCGCCGGGTACCTGCCGCCGGTCGCGGGCGCGCTGTTGCAGGAGGCGATCGACCTGGCGGTCATCCTCAACGCGCTGCGGGCGCTGCGCGGCTGACGAGATCCTGCAAGTTCGCGTGCAGCGGCCGGAATCGAGGCTCGCGCGGCGACGGTCGCTGCTAGCGTCGCCCGCCGCGTGGACGCCGTCTCACCACCGCACCGCCGCCGCCTGGCCCGGCCGCTTCTCGCCGCGCTCGCCGTCGCCGCGCTCGCCCTGCTGGGGACGTGGAGCCCGGCCCGCGGCGACCTCCAGCAGCGCATCCAGGCGCGCGAGGCGCAGGAGGACCGCCTCCAGGCCGCGATCGCCCGCGAGACGCGGCGGATCGAGGCGGCCGAGAACGGCCTCGCGCAGGCCCAGGCGCGGCTGGCCGAGGTGCAGGCCCGCCTGGAGGCCCGCCGCGGCGAGCTGGAGGAGGTCCAGCGCGAGCTCGTCGCCGCCCGCGACCGGCTCGAGCGCCTCGAGAACCGCTACCGGCGCGCCGCCGCCGCGCTGGCCCAGAACCTGCGCGCCGGCTACGTGAACGGCACGCCGGACCTCGTGACGGTCATGCTCGCGTCGCAGGGCTTCTCCGACCTGCTCGAGCGGGTCGAGTTCCTCAAGCGCGTCGGCCGCCAGCAGGCGCGCGTGCTCGCCGCGACGAAGGACACGAAGGCCGAGGTGCTCGAGCAGGCGCGGCGCCTGAGCCGGCTGCAGACGCGCAACCGGCGGCTCGTCGCCGCGGCCGCCGCGGCCCGCGACGAGGCCGCGGCCGTGCAGACGGCGATCCTGCGCCACCGCGAGCGGCTGCTCGCCGGCCGCGCCGACCGCCAGGCCGAGCTGCAGCAGGTCCGCGGCGAGCTGTCGGCGCTGCGCCGCGAGCAGCGCGCCCAGGCCCGCGCCGCCGCCCGGGCCGCCGCCCGGGCCGCGCGGGAGGCGGGCGTCGCGCCCGACCCGAACGCGTCGATCGGCCTCGACGCCGGCGGCGTCGCCCAGCCGCCCCCGGGCGCGCCCGAGGCGGTGCGCCTCGTGATGGCGGCCGGCAACGCGATCGCGGGCCTGCCGTACTCCTACGGCGGCGGGCACGCGTCGTTCCAGGCCAGCGCCTACGACTGCTCGGGCTCGATCAGCTACGCGCTCGCCGCCGCCGGTCTCGTCTCGTCGCCGCTGAACTCGACCGGCTTCATGAGCTGGGGCGAGCCGGGGCCGGGCAGGTGGATCACGGTCTACGCGAACGCCGGCCACGCGTACATGGTCGTCGGCGACTGGCGCTTCGACACGAGCGCGCTGTCGTCGGGCGGCACCCGCTGGACGCGCGCGCCGCGCAGCAGCGCCGGGTTCGTCGCCCGCCACCCGCCGGGGCTCTGAGCCGCCGCGCCGCGTCGCGCGGCCGTCGAGCCGCGCGACCGCGGGCGGGCGGGCCCGCGCCGCGGCCGCGCGACGGCGGAACGTCCGTCAGGCGATGAACGTCGCCGTGGCGGTGATCTCCGGCACGCCGGCCAGCGCGCGGGAGACGAGGCAGCTCTGGCGGGCCTTCTCGACGACCTCGGCGAAGTGCGCCTCGTCGATGCCGGGGACCTTGCCCTCGGCGGTGAGCTCGATCTTCGTGATCGTCGGCGCGTCGTCGACGCGGCGCAGCGTGACGTTCGCCGTCGTCCTGACCGAGTCGACCGGGTGGCCCTCCTGGGCCAGGATCGCGCTCATCGCCATCGCGAAGCAGGCGGCGTGCGCGGCGGCGATCAGCTCCTCCGGGTTCGTCCCGGAGCCGTCCTCGAAGCGGGACGTGAACGAGTACGGGCCCGAGAACGACCCCGAGCCGAGGCTCAGCGTCCCGGTCCCGCTCTGCAGGTCGCCCTTCCACTCGGCGCTGCCGTTGCGTGCGGCCATTGCGGTGCTCCCTTCTCCTGGTGGTTGCGTCCGCAAGCTTGACACGCCGGGCCGGGCCGCGGCTACGGGGCCGCCGCCCGCTCCGGCGCGCCGGCGCCGGCCGCCGCCGTGGCCAGCGGGAGCGTCGCGGCGACGACGGTGCCGGCCCCGGGCGGGCTGTCGACGCGCACGCTGCCGCCGAAGACCGCCACGCGGTCGGCCAGCCCGAGCAGCCCGCTCCCGTCGGGGCGCGCGCCGCCGACCCCGTCGTCGCGCACCTCGAGCGCGAGCGCGTCCGCCTCGACCCGCGCGGACACCCGGGCCCGGCCGGCCCGCGCGTGCTTGACGACGTTCGTCAGCGCCTCGGCGACGACGAAGTAGGCGGTCGCCTCCAGCGCCGACGGCAGGCGCGGGACGTCGACGGCCGCCTCGACCGGGAGCGGCATCCGCTCGGCGAGCGCGTCGACCCCGGCGCGCAGCCCGCCGCGCACGAGGGCGGCGGGCATGATCCCGTGGGCGAGCTCGCGCACCTCGGCGGTGGCGCGCTCGGCGTGCTCGAGCGCCTCGTCGACGAGCGGGGCCGGGTCGGCGCTGCGCTGGAGCGCCTGGCGCGCCATCTTCAGCGTGATCACGGTGTGCACCAGCCGCTGCTGCGCGCCGTCGTGGAGGTCGCGCACGACGCGGCGGCGCTCCTCGTCGGCCGCCGCGGCGATCCGCGCGCGCGACTCGGCCAGCTCGGTGCGCGCCTGGATGTTGGCGATCGCCGTGGCGACGAGCTCGGTGAACTCGGCCATCCGCGCCTCGGTCTCGGCGGGCAGCGCGACCGGCCGCCGGGTGGCGGCGACGATCGCGCCCCACAGGCCGCCGTTGACGACGATCGGCGCGCCGACCGCCGAGCGCATCCCCGACGGGCGAGGCGGCCGCGCGCTCGTCCCGTCCGCCCGCGCGTGGTCGTCGATGCGGGCCGGCCGGCCGGTGCGCCGCACGGCCACGACGACGCCCCGGCAGTCGGGCGGGCGGTCCGCCCCGTCCGGGGCCGACACCGGCGTCCTGCCCCAGTCGGCGACCGGCGTCGCGGTGCCGTCCGGCTCGTAGCGGTGAACGCGCGCCACGTCGACGTCGAGCAGGCGGCCGACCTCCTCGGCGACGGCGGCGAACACCTCGGGCGGCGGCGCCTCGCGCGCCACGAGCACGGCGACGCGCCGCAGCGCCGCCTGCTCGTCGGCCAGCGTCGCCAGCTCGGCGCGGCTGGCCGCGTCGGAGACCGCGGTCGCGATCAGCTCGGTGAAGTCGGTGAGCCGCGGCTCGACGTCCGCCGGCAGCGGCCGCGGCTGCCGCGACCAGGTCACGACCGCCCCCCACGGCCTGCCGTCCACGACGATCGGGGCGGCGACCGCCGAGCGGATCGAGAGCTCCGCCACGATCGGCGGCACCGGCTCGCGCCACCGCCCGTAGTCGTCGATCCGCGCGGCGCGGCCGGTCTCGAGGATCCGGCGGGCCAGGGACGTGTCCTCGATCGGGCGCCGCGCGATCTGCACGCGCTCCTCGCCCGTCGCGCTCCAGCCGGCGATGCCCTCGATCGCCGTCGCGTCCTCGACGTAGCGGACGACGATCGCGCCGTCCATGCCGAGCAGCGCGCCGATCTCGCGGGCGACGGCGGTGAAGATCGCGCCGGGCGGCTCGCGCCGCGCGACCCGGGTGGCGACGCGCCGCAGCGCCGCCTGCTCGTCGGCCAGCGCGCTGCGCTCCTGCTCGGTCGCCGTCGCGCGCCGGCGGGCGCGGGCGGCGAGCTCGCCGACGAAGACGACGGCGGCGGCGACGCAGGCGGCGCCGACCGCGGCGACGAGCACGGTGGCGTGGAGCAGCTCGAGCAGCCCGCCGACGGCGGCGAACGTCGCCACCCCGACCGCGAGCGCGAGCACGGCCTCCGCGACGAGCGACAGGCTCCGGATCCGCGTCGCCGGTTGCACGGGCAGAGCCTAAACGCTCGGCGGCGGGCTCGGCATCGCCGCGCCGGCGGCCGGCGCGCTGCGTCAACATCGCCGGCCGGCGCGTCGTCGGCCGCGACGCGCTGGACCGCGCGATGGCCGCCGCGCTGCAGTCGCGCCTCGCCCGCGTCGTGACCCGGACCGAGGTGGAGCAGATCGTGTTCCTGCGCCCGGACGTCGCGCTCGTCGCCTGCGCCAAGCACGTCGAGGACCGCAACGACGACGCCGACCCCGGCACGCCGCCGACGGCCGCGCGGCTGACGTACGTCGTCGTCGACGACGGCGACGGCTGGCGCATCGCGCTGGCCCAGACGACGCCGATCGCGGCCTGACGCCTCAGCGCGGCAGGAGGCCGCGCGCCCCGGCGATGCGGACCGCGTCCTCGCGCGAGCGGACCCCGAGGCGCCGGTACAGGCGGCGCACGTGGCTGCGGACCGTGTTCGGCGACAGGTGGAGGACGGCGGCGATGTCGGCGACGCTGGCGTCGGTCGGCAGGAGCGCGAGCACGCGCAGCTCCGCCGGCGTGGGCGTCGTGCCCGCGAGCGCGGGACACGACGCCTCGTCGAGGGCCTCCTCGATCTCGGCCACCCGGCGCGGGAGCGTGCCGACGTCGGGGAACCGGTCGAGGGTCCGGCGGATCGACGCGGCCCGCGCGCGGGCGCGGGGCCGGTCGCCGCGCGCGAGGTCGAGCCGCGCCTGGAACAGGAGGACGGTCGCCTGCGCGATCGAGCCGGGGATCGTGCGGGCCAGCGCGGCCGCGTGGCCGAGCGCCTCCGCGGCCTCGTCGAGCCGGCCGACCGCCGTCATCGCGGCGCCGTGGGCGACGTGGACGAGGCCCGCGCCGCTCGCCGACCAGCTCCCGCCGGCGCGCATCACCTCGACGGCGCGGCGGGCGTGCGCGGCGGCGGCCTTCGGCTCGCCCTCGTCGAGCGCGGCCAGGCTCAGCACGGCGAGCGCGCGCATGTGCGTCGACGGCTGCGCCTCGAGCCGGTCGAGCCGCGGCTCGATCACGGCCCGGGCGGCGGCGGGGTCCCCGGCCGCCCACAGGAGGAGGCCGTACTCGGCGGTGATCCGCAGGCGCGCCTCGGGGCGGTCGCGGGCGTCCTCCCACAGCTCGCGCCCGGCCGCCAGCGCCGCCCCGACGTCCCCGTGGAGCGGGCTGAGCCGCAACGGGTCGATGATCTCCGCCACCCCGGGCTCGTCGCGCCGGTCGACGAGCCGCCGCAGCCGCGGGCCGACGAGCTCCGGGTCCCCGGTCTCCAGCTCCAGGCAGAGGACGTCGAGGGCCTCGCAGAACCCGTCGAGCTCGCCCCGGTCGGGCGGGAGCGCGTCGAGCAGCCGCCGCAGCGTCGCGTGCCGGTGGAGGGCGACGAGCGCGGGCCAGCGGTCGCGCAGCAGCCGCGCCGCGCGCCGCCCGTCCCCGGCGGCGGTCGCGTGCGCGATCGCGGCCATGCTCAGGCCCTGCGCCTCGAACCACCGCGACGCGCGCAGGTGGAGCAGGGGCACGAGCTCGGGCTCTCGGCGCTCGAGCTCGCCGCGCAGCACGTCGGCGAACATCGGGTGCAGGCGCAGCGTCTCGCCGTCATCGTCGGCGACGGTGACGAACAGCCGCGAGCGCCGGATCTCGCCCAGGATCTCGCGCGCCTTCGGGTCGCCGACGACCGCCTCGCACAGCGGCTCGATCAGGCGGTCGAGGATCGACGTCCGCACGAGGAACGCGCGGGTCGCGGGCGCGGCCTCGTCGAGGACCTCCTCGGTCAGGTACTCGGCCGCGGACCGGCGCGACTGGGCGAGCGCGGCGACGAAGTCGGTGCGGGCGCGGCCGCCGTCCTCGCGCAGCGACGACGCGGCCAGCGCCAGGCCCGCGGCCCACCCGTGGAGGCGCTCGTCGACCGCGGCGAGCTGGCTCGGGGTGAGGCGCAGTGCGAACGGCCCGTTGAGGAGCGCCTCGACCTCGTCCGCGTCGAGGCGCAGGTCCTCGACGCCGATCTCCGACAGCGCCGTCGCCGCGCGCCGGCGGCTGAGGTGCAGCGGCGGCGTCGACCGGGTGCTGACGACGATCCGCAGGCTGTCGGGCGCGGCGTCGAGCAGGACGCCGCCGACGGCGGCGAGCAGGTGCGCCCACATCCGGCGCGGGTCGTTGTCGCCGGGTCGAGGGAGACCCAGGCGGACCGGCGGGCGGCAGTCGTCCGCCAGTGGACGAGCGCGGTCGTCTTGCCGTAGCCGGCGGGGCCCTGCACGACGGTCAGCGGGCGCTCGGTGGCGGCGTCGAGCAGGCGGTCGATCCGCGCGCGCCGCAGCAGCTCCGGCCGCACCGAGGGGGCGGCCAGCTTCGTCCTGAGGACGAGCGGCGCGGGGCGCGCAGCGGCGCGGGCGTCGGCGGCGGTCATGGCGCGGTCGTCGGACGGTAGGGGACCGGGGGCGCGGCGACGCGCCAGGTTCGCCGGCACTCGACACATGTCCCACGTCGCGGGCGGCGATTCACCCGGGTGATCCGGAAACCGCGTTGCTTGCAGGGAATTTCACCGGGGTGAAAACGCACCCCGCCCCTTGAGCCGGCGGCCCTCGCCCCCGATACCCAGGGGCATCGACTCAGGACAAGGGAGGCCCTGATGCACCTTCGGCGCAGGGAGAGCGCAGCCGCGCTCCGTCGCTGTCTCGTCGCGGCCGTCGCGCTGTTCGCGCTGGCGTCCGCGGCCCGTCCCGCTCCGGCCGCCGCGGCACCCGACTGGGGCTGCACGGCGACGCCGCTGACCGCGAGCCTGCTCGGGATCTCGCTCGACCTCGCCGCGCTGCGGTCCAACCCGGGCGGCACCCCGTGCGTCGACCAGGAGCGCGACATCCTCGACATCGACCTGACCGGGCTGCTGGGGCTGGACGCCGACGTGCTCGACTCGAGCACGACGGCGACGGCGGTCGTCGTGCCCGACCGCGAGGTGACCGCCGACGCGCGGGCGAGCGGGCTGACGCTGTCGCCCGCGGGCTTCCTGAACCTGCTGACGGTCGGCGTGGCGGAGGCGAGCGTCTCGGCCCGGTGCCCGGCCGACGGGGTCCTGCCCGAGTTCACCGCTGCCTCGTCGTTCGACGACGTGCGGGTGCTCGGCCTCCCGGTCGACCTGCTCGACGACCCGGTCGTCGTGAACGTCGGCCTGGTGACGGTCCGGATCGTCCCCGGCTACGAGGAGCGGACGGCGACGAGCCTCCGCCGCGTCGCCCTGCGCGTCGAGGCGTCGGCGCTGCTCGTCGGCACGATCCTGCGCGCCGACGTGGCCGAGGCGAGCGTGAGCGCGGTCGACAACCCGTGCGGCGCGCCGACCGCCGGCAACCCGCCCGCGGTGGCCGTCGCGCCCGGCCCCGGCAACCGCGCCGTGTCGGCGACGGTGACGCCGGCCTCCGGCGCCGCCCACGACGACGTCGTCGCCTGCACGATCGAGGCGCGCCCCCAGGGCGGGTCGACGTTCGTGCCGGTCACGACGACGTTCGACGCCGGCGCGTGGTCGGTGACGGGCGCGGTGAACGCGACGTCGAGGCCGGCGTCCGCGGCGCCCCGCTCGATGCGCTCGCGCCAGTCGGTGTGGATCTCGCCGGAGAGGTACACGGTCCAGGTCATCGCGCGATCGTGACGGATGGCGAGGGGCGGCGCGATGCGATGTGCTTCGGGCCCGGCCGCGGTCTGGACGGCATGGTGCTCTTCTCGATGGGCGTGTCGGTCGACGGCTACGTCGCCGACCGCGACGGCGAGTTCGCGTGGACGAAGCCGAGCGACGAGCTGTTCCGCTTCCACACCGAGCGCGTCGCGCAGCTCGGCGCGATCCTGCTGGGCCGCCGGCTGTACGAGACGATGCGCGTCTGGGAGACCGACCCGGCGATGCGCGCCGATCCGGCGGGCGCCCGGTTCGCCGACCTCTGGGCCGCGCTGCCGAAGGTCGTCTTCAGCCGCACGCTGCACTGCGTCGACGGCAACGCGCGGCTGGCGCGCGGCCCGGTGGCCGAGGAGGTCGCCGCGGTCCGCGAGGCCACCGGCCGCGACGTCGAGATCGGCGGCCCGACCCTCGCCGCCCAGGCGTTCGAGCTCGGCCTCGTCGACGACCTGCGCCTGTTCCGCTACCCGGTCGTCGTCGGCGGCGGGACCCCGGCCCTGCTGCCGCTCGCGCGCCGCGTCCTGCTCGAGCTCGTCGAGACCCGGACGTTCCCGGGGCAGGTGGTCTACGAGCGCTACCGGCGCGTGTGATGCGACGCGCCGTGCGGTCGCGGACGGTACCGCTCGACTCACGGGTTGCGGGCGCGCGGAATCGCGCGGGAATCCTGACGGAGCCGGGTATGCTCAGGGCGTGAGTGCGCTGACGCTCGAAGCCCGCCGCGTCCACGAGGACCGCCACCTGACGGACCGGCTGATCGCGCAGGCGACGGGCGCCGCGCCGAGCACGGCACGCGACTGGCTGGCGGGGCGCAGCGCGCCGACCGGGGCGCGCGCCGAGCGGCTCATCGAGCTGGTCGAGATCACCGACCGGCTGTCGCGGATCATGGACCCCGACTACATCCCTGTGTGGCTGGCGCGGCCGATCGAGGCGCTTGGCGACGACAAGCCGATCGAGGTGCTCGCCCGCGGCGAGTATCGGCGGGTCGCCCAGGTCATCAGCGAGCTCGAGGACGGCGTCTCCTAGCCGGGCCGTTGCTCGACGTCGACCCGCTGTCCCTGACGGGCGAAGGGTGGCGTCACAGCCCCCGCGGCTCCGACCTGCTCGGCCGCTCGCGGGTTCCCGGCGACGGGCGCTGGCAGCACGGCGAGCAGGTGCGCGGCCTCTACCTGGCCGACGAGGCCGACACCGCGATCGCCGAGTGGTACCGGCTACTGGCCGAGCGCGGCCTGCCGCCTCAGCACGCGATCCCGTTCGACCTGCATCGCTGGGAGCTCGATCTCGTCCTCGCGGACCTGCGCACCGCCGAGCGACTGCAGCGGGTGGGGCTCCTCCCGCCACGGCCGACCCGGCGCACCTGGCCTCCGTACCAGGCGATCGGCGATCAGCTCCACCGGGAGGGCTGGGCCGGGTTGATCGCCCCGAGCGCGGCCCGGCCCGGCCACCACGTCATCTGCGTCTTCTGCGACGACTGGCCGCCGCCCGCCGAGCGGGCTCGTCCCGTCGAGCGGCGCCTGTTGGACGAGGTTCCGCCGCCGCCGACCGGCATGACCGCCTAGGAGCCGCGTCTTCCGTGGGCCGTCTGTGCTGGCTGATTCGGCGCTGCGCCCCGGCCGCGCCGCCGGGCCGCGTCGTCATGCAGGGCCATGGACCTCGCGCACGCGGCCGTCAGGCCCGTGCTCCAGCCTGCCGCTCGGGGCTCGGCACTCAGGGCAGCTCGACGATCGCCCGGCCGGTGAGGCCCGCCTCGACGGCGTCGTGGGCGTCGGCGATGCGCTCGAGCGGGAAGCGGTGCAGCTCCATCGGCCGGATCGCGCCGGCGCCGAGGGCGGCGGTGATGCCGGCGGTCGCCGCGGCCTGCTCGGCCGGCGTCGTCGTGTAGACGAGCATCATCCGCACGCGGGCGTTGCGGGCCATGAGCGCGCCGGCAGGCAGCTCGGCGCCCGGCGTCTCGACGTAGCCGACGATCGTGCCGTGGGAGGCGATCACCTCGGCGTCGACGGCGAGGTTGTGGACGAGGTCGACGTCGACGATCCGCTCGACGCCGTCGGGCGCCCAGTCGAGGACCCGGGCGGCGACGTCCTCGCGGCGGTAGTCGACGACGAGGTCGGCGCCGGCCGCCCGGGCCACCGCCGCCTTCGCGTCGCTCGAGACCGTCGCCGCGACCTGCGCCCCGGCGGCCTTGGCCAGCTCGATCGCCGCGTACCCGACCGAGCCGGCGCCGCCGTGGACGAGCACCCGCGACCCGGCGATCGGGCCGTCGGCGTGCAGGGCGTGGAAGGCGGTGACGTACGGGATGCCCAGGCAGGCGCCGAGATCGAGGCCCACCCCGTCCGGGAGCGCGACCGCCTGCGTGGCGGGCAGCGCGATCCACTGGGCGGCGGTGCCGCGCCGGCGCTGCCACTGCGCGTGGTAGAGCCACACGCGCTGGCCGACCCGCGACGCCGGCACCCCCGGCCCGACCGCCTCGATCGTCCCGGCGCCGTCCTGGTCGGGCGTGACGTCCGGCCACGGCGCCGTCCCGTCCAGCCGCCGGCGCGCCTTGACGTCGGTCGGGTTGACCCCCGACACGGCGACCCGCACGAGCACCTCGCCGGGCCCGGGCGCCGGCCGCTCGACGTCGGCGATCTCGAGGACCCCGGCCTGCGGGCCGGACGTGGGGTGGACGGCGGCGAGCACGGCCCGATCCTCGCAGGCGCCGCCCGCCGAGCCGGGCGCCCCGACGCCACCTCGGCCGCCGGGGACCGCTCCGCCGCCCGGCCGACGTCGCGAGCGGCGATCCGGCCCCGCTCGGCGGGGCTGGATCGCCACTCGCGCGCGGGAGGGGCCCCGCGAACGACGAGGGGCCCCACGAACGACGAGGGGCCGCGCGTGGCGGCCCCTCGGAACGTCCGGACGTCAGCCGGCGATCAACCGCAGCCGGTGTTGTTGCCGCAGCTCGAGCACGTGTAGCAGGAGCCGGTCCGCTGCATCATGCCGCCGCACTGGCTGCAGGCCGGGCCGAGGTCGAGGCCCATGAGGCGGGCGGGGACGACCGGCGGGGTGTCGGTCATCGCGGCGGCCGCCGGCTGCGCCGGCTGCGCGGGCGCGTCCGGCGCCGCCGGGGCGGCGGCCCCGGGGCCGGCCGGGTAGTCGGACAGGCTCGTCGCCGCGTCCTCGCCCGACTTCCGGGCGCGGACGGCCTCGGTCATGATGCCCAGCTCCTCCTGGACCTCGACGTCGCAGAAGCGCGACGCGAGCCAGCGCATGATGTAGTCGGGCATCGACTTCGCGAACGGGATCTCCGGGTTCTGGGTGATCCCCTCCGGCTCGAAGCGCATGTAGGCGAACTTCTCGACGAGGGTCTCGAGCGGCACGCCGTACTGGAGCGCGATCGAGATCGCCGTCGCGAAGGAGTTCATCATCCCCCGCAGCGTCGAGCCCTCCTTGCCGATGTCGGTCAGGAAGATCTCGCCGACGGTCCCGTCGTCGTACATGCCGGCGGTGATGTAGCCCTCGTGGCCGCCGACGTTGAACTTGTGCGTGATCGACTTGCGCTCGCGCGGCATCTTGCGCCGCGCCGGGCCCATCTCCGCCCGGACCTTCGACACCGCCGCGGCGACCGCCTGGTCGAGCTCCTCCTGCGTGTAGAGCTTCTCGCCGACGCCCTCGCCCTTGGACTCCTTGGCGTCCGTGCGCAGCGCCTGCGCCGTCTTGGAGCCGTCGCGGTAGATCGCCAGCGCCTTGACGCCGAGCTTCCACGCCTGGATGTAGGCGTCGGCGATGTCGTCGGGCGTGACGTCGTTGGGCATGTTCACCGTCTTGGAGATCGCGCCCGAGATGAACGGCTGGACCGCGCCCATCATCTTGATGTGGCCCATGTGCGAGATCGCCCGCGGGCCGACGGCGACGTCGAACACCGGCAGGTGCTCGGGGTCGAGGCCCGGCGCGTCGACGATCGTGCCGTGCTCGTGGACGTATGCCTCGATCTGCTCGATCTGCTCGTCGCTGTAGCCGAGCGTCCTGAGCGCCATCGGGATCGTGCGGTTGACGATCGTCATCGTCCCGCCGCCGACGAGCTCCTTGTACTTGACGAGCGAGAAGTCCGGCTCGATGCCGGTCGTGTCGCAGTCCATGAGGAAGGAGATCGTCCCGGTCGGGGCGAGCACCGTCGCCTGCGCGTTGCGGTAGCCGTGGACCTCGCCGGCGGCGACCGCCTCGTCCCACGTCTGGCGGGCGGCGGCCAGCAGCCCCTGGTCCTGGCAGAAGCGGTCCGGGATCGAGTACGAGGCGTCGCGGTGCATCCGCATGACCGCGTTGTGCGGCTCGCGGTTCTCCTCGTACTTCTCGTACGGCCCCATCGCCGCCGCGATCCGGGCCGAGCCCAGGTACGCGCGGCCGGTCATGAGCGCGGTGATCGCGGCCGCCGTCGCGCGCCCCTCGTCGGAGTCGTACGGCATGCCGTTGCTCATGAGGTACGCGCCGAGGTTCGCGTAGCCGAGGCCGAGCTGGCGGAACGCGCGCGCGTTGCGGCCGATCTCCTCGGTCGGGTAGCTCGACGGCCCGACGATGATCTCCTGGGCCAGGAACACGATGTCGACCGCGTGCTCGAAGCGCTCGACGTCGAACGTGCCGTCCGGGCGGCGGAACTTCATGAGGTTCAGCGACGCCAGGTTGCAGGCCGAGTCGTCGACGTGCATGTACTCCGAGCACGGGTTGCTCGCGTTGATGCGCCCCGAGTTCGGGCACGTGTGCCACTGGTTGATCGTCGTGTCGTACTGGATGCCCGGGTCCGCGCAGCGCCAGGCGGCCTGCGCGATCCTGCTCATGACGTCGCGGGCGCGCAGCGTCTCGACCGGCTCGCCGGTCGTGCGGGCGATCGTCTGCCACTCGCCGTCGTTCTCGACGGCCTGCATGAACTCCTCGGTGACGCGGACCGAGTTGTTCGCGTTCTGGTACTGGATCGACGTGAAGCCGTCGCCGTCGATCGACATGTCGAACCCCGCGCGCGCGAGCGCCTCGGCCTTGTCCTCCTCCTTGGCCTTGCACTCGATGAACTCGATGATGTCGGGGTGGTCGACGTCGAGGACGACCATCTTCGCCGCGCGGCGCGTCTTGCCGCCCGACTTGATCGTCCCCGCCCACGCGTCGGCGCCGCGCATGAACGACACCGGGCCGGAGGCCGTGCCGCCCTTGCTGAGCGGCTCCATCGAGCCGCGGATCTTCGAGAGGTTGATCCCCGCCCCGGAGCCGCCGCGGAAGATGCGGCCCTCCTTGGTGTTCCAGTCGAGGATCGACTCCATCGTGTCCTCGACGGAGAGGATGAAGCAGGCCGAGCACTGCGGCTGCTCCTCGAAGCCGACGTTGAACCAGACGGGGCTGTTGAACGCCGCCATCTGGTGGAGCAGGATGTACGTCAGCTCGGCCTCGAACGCGTCGCCGTCCTCGACGGTCGCGAAGTAGCCGCGCGAGCGGCCCCAGTCGGCGATCGTCCCCGCGACGCGGGAGATCATCTGCTTGACCGAGCGCTCGCGGGTCGGCGAGCCGAGCTGGCCGCGGAAGTACTTCTGGGCGACGATGTTCGTCGCGTTCTGCGACCACGTCGCCGGGAACTCGACGTCCTTCTGCTCGAAGGCGACCCGGTCGCCGTGGCCGATCCGCGCGTCGCGGATCTCCCACTCGACGGTGTCGAACGGGTGGACGCCGGGGGTGGTGAACAGTCTGCGAACCCGCAGCGCCTCACTGGCCTTGAAGTCGGCGGCGAGTGGTGTCTGGGCGCTGAGGTCCGTCATGCTGCTGCCTCCCGAAAAGTGGTACGAATGCAGGGGTTTCCCCTCCGGCGGCGGGGCGGGGATGTCTTCGGTGATGGGGAAGACGGGGTCGTGAAGCATCCCCCTTGCGTCGGACGGAACCGCGTCGGCAGTGGCCGTCCGGGGTCGATAGGAAACACGGAGCCCTGCCTCCGCGTCGGCGTCATCCCCGCAAACTCCATGAATTTTAGCGGCCGCGGCCGCCCGGGAACCCCCTCGACGGGGGTGGGCGCGCCCGGTCAGGCGTCGGACGAGGCGCCCGCCTTCGGGCGGCTGGGCCACAGCGTGTGCGACACCGGCCAGACGGCCCAGATCGCCAGCGCGATCGTCAGGCGCCCGATCCAGGCGGCCAGCGCCTCGGTGCGGCCGGCGTCGCCGACGAGGAGGATGGCCAGGCCGAGCAGGCCGCAGGCGATCGCCCACGCGAGCGCGGCCTTGCCGAACTCGCGCCACTCGTAGCGGGCGCGGGCGCGGCCGTACCGGGGCGGGCGCCACGGCTTCGGCCCGCCGGCGAAGCGGTGCGCGACGCGCTCGTCGGCCCAGCGGACGAGGCTCGGGCCGAACGCGACCGAGACGCCGAGGTAGGCGGCGGCGAGCCCGTGCGCGAACCCGGCCGTCGCCCCGCGCGCGAGGTCGGCGGTCGTCGCGACGAGCAGGACGACGTCGACGAGCGGGACGGCGACCAGCAGGGTCGTGCTCAGCCGGCGCCGGCGCAGGAGGTAGCGGGCGATCAGGCCGGCGCCGAGGATCGCCCAGAACGCGATCTCGCAGGCGGCGATCAGCGCGAGCAGCATGGGGTCAGTTCTAGCACAGGTGTGCTAAATACCCGCCGAGGATGCCGAGGCTCGTCGACCACGAGGCCCGCCGGGCCGAGATCGCCGACGCGGTCTGGCGGGTCGTCCGGCGCGACGGGATCGAGGGCGCGTCGGTGCGGCGCGTCGCCGCCGAGGCGGGCTGCTCGACCGGCTCGCTGCGCCACTACTTCTCGACCCAGTCGGAGCTCGTCGCGTTCGCGATGGAGCTCGTCGCCCGCCGGGTCGGGGAGCGGATCGCCGCGCTGCGCCCGCAGGGCCCGCCGGTCCGCCGCGCGCTCGCCCACCTGGAGGAGGTCGTCCCGCTCGACGACGAGCGCCGGGCCGAGATGCACGTGTGGCTCGCGTTCACGGCCCGCGCGCTCGTCGACCCGCAGCTGCAGGAGCTGCGCGACCGCGCCCACACCGACCTGCGCCGCCTGTGCGCGGCCGTCGTGCGCCGCCTCGGCGTCGAGCGCGACGTCGCGGCCGAGGCCGAGCGGCTGCACGCGCTTGTCGACGGGCTCGCCGTGCACGCGGTCGTCGACCCGGCGACGACGACGCCGCGGCGGGTCCGCGCGCTCCTGCGGCGCCACCTCGAGGCGCTCGCCGGCGGCTGAGGCTCAGCGCGCCCGGCGCGGGCGCAGCCAGTCGCGGAACTCGTCCCAGGTCGCCCCGCCGCGGTAGGCGGCCTCGCCGAGCGCGTGGCGCGCGGGCGGCAGCCAGGCCGGCTCCCAGCCGGTGACGCGGACGATCGCGGCGACGAGCAGCACGACGAGGACGAGGGCGGCGAAGACGATCGCGCCGACGACGAGCGGCGACGGGCCGTCGTCGTCGGAGGCGGCGGCCGGCGCGCCCGCGGCCGTCGGCGTGGCCGGCGCGTCGGGCGCCGGCGCCGGGGTCGTCGCCCCCGGGTCGGCCGCCCCGCCCGCGTCCGGCGCCGCCGCCG
>JADGIB010000381.1 GCA_019683665.1 Solirubrobacteraceae bacterium | reverse complement strand
GGGGGGGGGGGCGGCGGTGGGGGGCGGGGCGGTCGCCGTCGCGCTCGGCTTCCTGGCGCTGTGGCCGCTGCTGCGCGGCCTGGCCCCGGCGTCGGGCGGGGGCGGGGCCGGGGTCGCCGTCGCCCTGCTCGCGCAGGCGCTGAGCTGGGTCGTGTGGGCGGTCAACCCGTACGCGGCGCTGTTCCTCGTCCCGGCCGTCCACCTGTGGCTGCTGGCCGCCGCGCCCGAGGTGCGGCTGGGGCGCGGCGGGCGGATGCTCGCCGTCCTCGCCGCGGCGCTGCCGTTCGCGCTCGCGGCGCTCGCCTACGGGATCGCGCTCGACGCCGACCCGCTCCAGCTCGGCTGGCTCGGCGTCCTCGCCGTCGCCGGCGGCGTCGTCTCGATCCCGTCGCTCGTGCTGTGGAGCGCGATCGCCGGCTGCGGCGTCGCCGCGCTCGTCGTCGCCGCGCACACGGAGGCCCCGCGCCCGTCCGGGCCGGGCATCGGGCCGGTGCGCTCCCGCGGGCCGCTCACGTACGCCGGCCCCGGGTCCCTGGGCGGAACGGCCTCGGCGAGGCGCCGATGAGACGGGTCCTGCGGTCCCTGTCGACGGTCCTGATCGTCGCCGGCGTGCTGCTCATCGCCGACGCGGCCGCGACCGTCGTCTGGCAGGAGCCGCTGTCGGCGCTCATGGCCGCCCGCAGCCAGGCGCAGCTGTCCGACGAGCTCGAGCGGCTCGAGCTGCGCACGCTCGCGCCCGCCGACCGGCGCGCGCTCGACGAGCTGCCCTCGACCGCGCGCCGGATCGCGTTCGCCGCGCGGCGCCTGCGCGAGCGGGCCGAGCCGGGGGACCCGGTCGGCCGGATCGTGCTGCCGACGCTCGGCAAGGACTTCGTCGTCGTCGACGGCGACGACGCCGCCTCGCTGCGCAAGGGGCCGGGCGTCTACCCGGACACGCCGCTGCCGGGCGAGGGCGGGACGACCGCGGTCGCCGGCCACCGCACGACGTACCTGGCCCCGTTCCGCGACCTCGACGACCTGCGCCGCGGCGACCACATCCGCATGGAGATGCCGTACGGCACGTTCACGTACGCGGTCCAGGGGACGCGGATCGTCGAGCCCGACGACGTCTCGGTCATCGACCCGGTCGGCTACGAGCGGCTCGTCCTCACCGCCTGCCACCCGCTCTACAGCGCGGCGGAGCGGATCGTCGTCTCGGCCCGCCTCGTGAAGGTCGAGCCGGCGCCCGACCTGCGCAGATAGCGCGGCTCGACGGATCTCCGATCGTGCCCCGCCGCGGGGGTGCCGATGCGCTCGACGGGCATGGGTACCGGCGGCCAGGAAGGGACGGAGCAGACCGTGGACGGACGAATTCGGCTCGCGGGCGGCCTGTGCGCCTACCGCGTCGACGCGGGCGCCGTGGCCGAGGCCATGCTCCGCCACCCGGGCGTGCGCCGGCTGCTCGGCGCCCCGCCGCTCAGCCCCGGCGGTGCTCGAACCCGCGCAGGCCGTCCGCCGGCGCGCCGTCGCGCGTGAGCGTCGCGCCGGGCTCCCCGGCCTCGACGCGCCCGACCCAGCGGACGACCCCGGCCGCCTCGGCCGCCTCGCGGTCCTCGGGGGCGACGCAGACGAGCAGCTCGTAGTCCTCCCCGCCGGTGGCGGCCAGCGTCGCCGGGTCCCGGCCGAGCTGCGCCGCGACCGCCGCCAGCCCCTCGGGCAGCGGCAGCGCCTCGAGCTCGACGACGAGGCGACAGCCCGACGCGCGGCCGACGTGCCCGGCGTCGGAGGCGATCCCGTCGGAGAGGTCGATGAGCGCGTGCGCCCCGGCGCGGGCGAGCGCGACCCCGGCGTCGAGGCGCGGGGCCGGGCGCAGGTAGGCGGCGACGAGCGCGTCGCCGCCCTCGGGCGAGCGGGCGCGGCCGTCGAGGATCGCCAGGCCGGCCGCCGACGCGCCGAGCGGGCCGGTGACGCCGACGAGGTCGCCGGGGCGCGCGCCGTCGCGGCCGACGACGGCGTCCGGGCCGTCGGCCCAGCCGACGACGGTCACCGCGATCGCGAGCGCCGGCCCGGACGTGAGGTCGCCGCCGACGACCGATGTCCCGGTGCGCCGCGCGACCGAGGCCGCGCCCGCGGCGATCTCGATGACGGTGACGTCCCCGATGCCGGGCGGCAGGACGAGCGACACGTACGCCTCGCCCGGCTCGACGCCCATCGCGGCGAGGTCCGAGAGGGCGCCGGCGAGCGCCCGGTGGCCGATGTCGCGCGGCCCCGCCTGCCCGAGGCGGAAGTGGACGCCGTCGACCATCGTGTCGACGGAGGTGACGGCGACGCCGCCGGCGCGCACGACGGCCGCGTCGTCGCCCGACCCGCGCAGCACCCGCTCGCCGGGCGGCGCCAGGCGGGCGCGGATCGCGTCGATGAGCGCGAACTCCCCTCGGGATGCCGGGTCGGCGGTCCCCGGCGGCCCGCTCTCCTCCATCGTCGCGCTACCGGTGGCGGTAGACGATGCGGGCGCGGTCGAGGTCGTACGGCGACAGCTCGACGCGGACGCGGTCACCGGGCAGGATGCGGATGCGGAAGCGGCGCATCTTCCCCGCGACGTGGCCGAGCACGGTGTGGCCGTTGTCGAGCTGCACGCGGAACATCGCGTTCGGCAGCGCCTCGATGACCTCGCCCTCGAATTCGACCTTCTCTTCCTTGGCCATGCGCTACGGAGACTAGCCGCTACGGCGTGACGCCGCCGGTGCCGCCCGCCGCGCCGGGATCGGCCGGCGGCGCCGGCGCCGCCCGGGCGGGGGCGGGGGGGGGGGG
>JADGIB010000041.1 GCA_019683665.1 Solirubrobacteraceae bacterium | reverse complement strand
AACGACACGCCGATCGGCGTGGCGTCCACGCCGCCGGCGTCCTGCCACGGCCGCAGCGCGCGCTCGTCCAGCGTCGAGCGGCTGAACACCGCGTCGGAGTGCGGCGCGAACGCGAGGTTCGTGATCGGCAGGGCGCGCAGGCCCGAGATGCCGCCCACCGACATCCCTCGACACGATAGGGGCCGTCGTTCGCGGCGACGGCGCGCGCCGTGCTGGCCGGATGCGGCGATCGCGGACCGCGCGGGCCCTGGCCCGCTGTCTGGTTCACATAAGATGGATTAGCGAGCGTTCCGTCGCGCAGACACGGCAGGCCCGGCAACGCCGTCCGGCGGGCTCTGGCTGCCCCGCCGGCGAACTCGCCGCCGCACGAATGCGCACACTCCTCGAAACTCGGCGCCACGTCGAGCCGGACGTGCATCGACGGCGATCGGAGCGCGTGTCGCGCGTCGCCGGATGCAGCGCGTCAGATCGCGGCGACACGGGCCGGCGACGCTCGGCCCAGGTTCATGGCGCGCCAGCAGCCATGCGCTCAGCCATCCCTGAGCGTCAGCGACGCCCGGCCGTGGGCAGGCGTGCCTCAAGGTCGGCCCTGTCCGTGCCGAGAAGGGCTTCATGCGCTCACTCCTGGCCTGGACAACCGTCGGCGGTCTGCTGGTCGCCTCCCCCTCCGCCGTCGCCGCCTCCGGGTCCTACAAGGGCCGCACCGACCAGAACCGCGCCGTTTCGTTCCGGGTCGCCGGCGGCCAGGTCCGGGACTTCCAGGCCGGGGTCCTCACGTTCTGCATGGCCGGAGGCGACTCGAGCTTCGAGACGGACGCCGTCGCCAACGTGCCGCCGATCCGGCTCGGACCGGGCGGCCGGTTCTCGTGGACGGCGCCCGACGAGACCGACGGCATCATCGAGATGACCGTCACCGGCCGGGTCAGGGGCGGCAGGGCGACGGGCACCGTGATCCTGCGGCGCCCTCATTCGAGCTTCGAGGACGGCACGACCGTGTTCGGCCAGTGCTCGGCGAAGCGGCGCTGGACGGCCACGGCGCGCTGAAGCGCGCCCGCCCCGACGTCGGGGCACGGAACCGATGCGGGGACGGGGTCGCGCCCGGCCGTTCCTTGCCACGGTCCTGCTGGACCTGGCAGGCTCGCGCGGTGCTCGCGCACCCTTCGCCTCCGCGCCGCTGATGACCGAGGCCGCGGCGCCCGCCACGCTGAGCCCGCTGGCGCGGGCGTTCCGCCTGGCGCACGCGCTCATCGCCGTCGGGTTCCTCACCGCGATCGCCCACGTCTGGCGCTGTGCGCTGACCGGGCGGCGCGACCGGCTGCTGCGCTGGTCGATCACATCGCTCGCCGCCGAGGGCGCGGTCGTCGCGCTCAACCGCGGCGACTGCCCGCTCGGGCCGCTGCAGGCGCGGGTCGGCGATCCGGTCCCGCTCTTCGAGCTCGTCCTCTCGCCGCGGGCGGCCGGGCGCGCGGTCCCCGTCCTCGGCGCGGTCGCGGCGTGCGGCATCCTGCTCGCGCTCCGAACGCCGCGCCGACCGCGCGCCCGGGCCTGACTGCTCGCCCGGCAGCGGCGCCCCGCGGCGACGGTCATCGCCCGTCCAGCAGCGCCCGGTCGAGGAAGCCGACGACCCGGCGCTCGTACGCGGCGGTCTCCAGGAGCAGCTCGCCGCCGACGGAGAGCCCCAGCCCGCCGATCCGGCCCGCGTCGACGTCGGGGCGCGCGGCCAGCAGGTCCAGGGCCGCGACGACGTCGGGCGTGCCGCCCCACCCCGGGCGTGGTACTCACCCTCGCTCGTCCCCTCCCCGCGGCGGTCGACGACGAGCGCGCCGTAGCCGCGGCGGGCCAGCAGCCGCGCGTGGGCCGCGGTGCCCCGGCGGCCCGGGAAGACGATGACCGCCGCCCGGTTGCGCGACGGGACGTACCAGCCGTCGAGGCGCAGCCCGTCGCTCGTGCGCAGCACGACGTCCTCGGACGGCGCCCGAGGTCGGCGGCCGCCGCCGGCCGGCGCGCGTGATGCGTCGACGTGATCGCGAAGCAGATCGGCGCGACGACGAACAGCCCGGCCGCGGCGACCCCGACGAGCCATCCGCCCCCGCGGACGACCCGGCGCGCCGGCGGGTCGCCGGAGCGCCGGTGGCGCCACAGCGCGACGACCGCCAGGACGGCGAGCGCGACCCCGGCCAGCCCCGCGACGATCGCGCTCGCGTCGTCGCCCGCACCGCCGTCGACCGCGACGTGGCGCACGCCGTCGGCCACGCCCGCCGTGATCGCGCAGCCCCCACCCCAGCGCGACCGCCGCCCGCAGGCCCGGCCGCAGCCGTGGCCCCAGCGGCGCGGTCACGCCGGCGAGCGCGACCGGCACCAGACCGCTGACCGGTGGTCGGCGATCGACGTGCCGGGCTCGCGGTGGACGAACGCGTCGTCGAGCGCGTACCCGGCGATCGCCGCGAGCGCGACGGCCCAGACCGCCCGCTCGGCGCGCGACGCGGCGCCGGCCGCCGCACCGGGCCGCCGCCGCGAGGCGCGCCACGGCCGGCGAGCCGCCGACGCCGGCCGCGCGCTCATGGCTCGCGCGACGCCCGCCCGCGCCCGGCCGGGACGTGCGCGCGGCCGAGGTCGAGCGCGATCGCCAGCAGCAGCGTGCCGGTCCAGCCGTTGACGGGATCGAACGTCAGCGGCTCGCCGCCGCCGATCGCGTTCGCGATGAACCAGACGACGAACCAGATGACGGTCATGGGGCACGCTCCAGGCTCCGAGGTGGTCGGCGCGACGCTCCCCGCTCCCGAGCCGCGGCGAATCCGCCCTTCGCCGCAACCGGCGTCGGGGCGAACCACGTCCCCCGCGGCGCCCGGCCCGGCCGGCCGGCGCCGCGGCCGCGCCCGGTCGCCGCGGGACCGGGCCGCTCGGTCCCCGGGCGCGGCGGGATCCCCGGCGTCCAGAACGCGGACACGTCGGGCTCGAGCCCCTCCCCTGCCCTGCCTCCCGCTGTCCGCGCCGGGTCCTCCCGGCGCCCGAGGCCCGCGGCAGCGGCGGCGCTCAGCCGCCGTAGAAGGTGCGCTCGCCGAGGTCGCGCATGTGCAGCGTGGCGTCGTCGGCGCGCCCCTCGGGCTGCTTGGCGACGCCGGCGTCGACGACCTCGCCGATGACGACCGCGTGGTCGCCGCCCTCGACGATCTCCGTCACCCTGCACTCGACGAACGCGATCGGGCCCTCGAGGATCGGGGCGCCGGTCGTCCCGAGCCGGTAGGCGTGGCCGCCGATCTCCTCGTCGGTGACCTCCGGCGTCTTGAAGAACGCGAACGCGACGTCGTTCTGGCCCTTGCCGAGGACGTTCAGCGCGAACGCGCCGGCGGTCCTCACGACCTGGAACGCGTGGCTGTCGGCCTTGACGCCGACGACGACGAGCGGCGGGGTGAACGAGGCCTGCGTCACCCAGTTGACGGTCGCGGCGGTCACGTCCCCGTCGGCGGTGCGGCCCGTGAGCACGTACAGGCCGTAGGGGATCATCCGCAGCGCGGTCTTCTTGGCGTCCTGGTCCATGGCGTCCTCCTTCGCGACGGCTCACCGGCGGGCTGCCGGCCGGCGACGGCCGGAGTCTACGGGCGCGTGCGGCGCCCGCGCATCAGCCCCAGCGCACGACGGTCCCGCCCCACACGAGGCCGGCGCCGAACGCGGCGAGCAGGACGCGGTGGCCGGGCCGCAGGCGCCCCTCCTCGACGGCGACCGACAGCGCGATCGGCAGCGACGCCGCCGACGTGTTGGCGAAGCGGTCGACGACGTCGACGACCCGCGCGGGCTCGAGCCCGAGCTCGCGGGCGACGGCGCTGATGATCCGCCCGTTGGCCTGGTGGTAGACGAACAGGTCGATCTCGTCCAGCCCGACCCCGGCCGCGCCCGCCGCCTCCCGGGTGACCTCCGACAGCAGCCGCACCGCGTGGCGGAACACGACCGGGCCGTCCATGCGGATGCGCAGCTCGTCTCGCGGCAGGCGGATGAGGTCGCGCCCGCTCGCGTCGGAGTGCAGGGCGACCGGGCCGACCGCCGACGGGCCGTCGACCGCCCGCAGGACGACCGCGCCGGCGCCGTCGCCGAACAGCATCGCCGAGCCGCGGTCGTCGGGGTCCAGGTAGCGCGACAGGCCGTCGGCCCCGATGACGAGCGCGCCGCCGCTGCGCCCGGACTCGATCGCCGACGTCGCCAGCGCCAGCCCCGACAGGAAGCCGGTGCAGGCGGCGCTGAGGTCGATCGCGGCCGCCCCGCCGGCGCCGAGGTCGCCGGCGACGAGCGCCGCCGTGTGCGGGCTCATCTCGTCGGAGCTCGTCGTGCCGACGAGGACGAGGTCGACGTCGCCGGGCGCCATCCCGGCCGCCTCCAGCGCCGCCGCGCCCGCCCGCGCCGCGAGGTCCGAGAGCCGCTCGCCCTCGGCCAGGACGCGGCGCTCGCGCATGCCGGTGCGCGACTCGATCCAGGCCTCGTCGACGCCGAGGCGGGCGGCGATCGGCGCGTTGGCGACGACCGTGTCGGGAACCGCGCGGCCGACCCCGGCGACGACGGCGCCGCTCACCGGGCGCCCGCGCCCGACAGCTGGGCCTCCGCCCGCTCGGCCAGGACGAACTTCTGCACCTTCCCCGACGCGGTCAGCGGCAGCTCGTCGGCCCGGATGAACAGGACGTGCGCCGGCACCTTGAACCGCGCCAGGCGCCGGCGGCAGTGCTCGATGATCGCCTCGGCGTCCTGGGCGTGCGCCTCGGCGACGACGAACGCGCAGCCGACCTCCCCCATCCGCTCGTCGGGGATCCCGACGACGTGCGCCTGCTCGACGCCGTCGAGCTCGGTGATGACGCCCTCGACCTCGGCGGGCATGACCTCCTCGCCGCCGCACTTGTAGAGGTCCTTGCTGCGGCCGGTGAGCTCGAGGTAGCCGTCGGGCCGCACGCGGCCGAGGTCGCCGGAGCGCAGCCAGCCGGACGGGTCGAAGGCGCCGGCGGTCGCGTCGGGCGCGTCGTGGTAGCCGCGGGTGACGATCGGCCCCTCGACGACGAGCTCGCCCTCCGCCCCCTCGGGCAGCGGCTCGCCGGTGTCCGGGTCGACGGTCCGGTAGCGCGCGAGCGTCCCGCCGTTCGCGGCGACGCCGCCGGGCTTCGGGCGGCCGACCGTCTCGACGAGCAGCTCGATCGGGTCGCCGGGCATCGTGAACGTCGTCGCCGCCGACGTCTCGGTCATGCCGTAGCCGGTGACGAGCTCGCTGACGCCGAGCACGTCGACGACGTCGCGCCACAGCCGCGCCGGGCAGACGGCGGCGGCCGACATGACCGCGTGCAGCGACGACAGGTCGTAGTCGGCGTCGCGGGCGGCGTCGACGACCGCGAGCGTCATCGTCGGCACGAACAGCGCCTCGTGGGCGCGGTGCTCGGCGATCGCCTTCAGCGTCGCGTGCGGGTCGAACACGGCCTGCACGACGACGGCGCCGCCGACGAACATCGAGGCCAGCAGCCCCTCGACGTAGGCGAAGACGTGGTGCAGCGGCAGCGCGAAGCAGATCCGCCGGCCGTCCTCGAACGCGCGCGTGTACGCGGAGCCGTAGGCGCTGCGCAGCTCCATGTCGTGCGTGAGGACGACGCCCTTCGGCAGCCCGGTCGTGCCGGACGTGTAGAAGATCGTCGCCGGGTCCGACGGGGCGGCCGCGCCGGCGCGGCGGGCGAGCTCGCCGTCGAGCTCGGGGTCGGCGTCGCGCTCGAAGGCGGCCAGCGTCGTCACGCCGGGACGGGCGGGCTGCGCCTCGCAGAGGACGACCCGGCGCAGCACCCCCAGCGACGGGGCGCCGGCGTCCCAGCCGGCCGCGATCGCGTCCAGCGACTCGGCGATCGCGGCGTCGCGGAAGGCCGACACGGTCAGCAGCACGACGGCGCCCGACTGGCGCAGGACGTGCTCGAGCTCGCGGTCGCGCAGGCGCGGGTTCAGCGGGACGGCGACGGCGCCCGCGCGGGCGATCCCGAAGATCGCGGCCACGAGCGCGGCGCTGTTGGGCAGGACGAGCGCCACCCGGTCGCCGGGCTGCACGCCGGCGGCGACGAGGCCGCGGGCGACGCGCCGCGACCAGTCCGCGAGCTCGGCGTACGTGCAGGCGCGGTCCTCGGCGATGACGAACGGGCGGTCCGGATGCGCGGCGGCGACGTCGTCGAGCGCCCGGCCCAGGGTGCGCTCCTCCCACGTCGGGTGACGAGCCTCGAGCGCCGCGCGGAGGGCGTTCACGTCGATGGCGGTCACGGCCCGGAACGTTACCCGTGGCGCGGCGCGGCGCAACGGCCCCCGCTCACCGGTCGGGATCCTGCGGGGTGTCGAAGCGGCCCTCGATGAGCTCGATCCGGTACCCGTCGGGGTCGGCGACGAAGCAGATCCGCGGCAGGTCCTCGCGCCCGCCCGGGTGGTACGGCGGCTTCTCGGGCTCGATGCCGTCCTCGGCGAGCGCCGCGAGCAGCCCGTCGAGGTCGTCGACGGTGATCGCGAGGTGGTTGTAGCCGTCGCCGAGGTCGTACGGCTCGGTGCGCCCGTCGTTGACGGTCAGCTCGAGGACGTCGCCGCCGCCGGGCAGGCCGAGGTAGAGGTTGTAGGCGGTGTCGAAGTTCAGGCGCCCGCGGCGCTCGAACCCGAGCTTCTCGTAGAAGCGCAGCGACGCCTCCGGGTCGCGGACGCGCACGCAGGTGTGGACGAAGGTGCTGGCCATGCGACCCAGGGTCGCACACGCCGCCGCGCCTAGTAGAAGAGCCGCTCGTCGACCTCCAGCCCGTTCGCCTCGCAGTGCGCGACGTAGCGGTCCACGAAGTAGAAGACGGTCTCCTGGTCGACGCGGTTGTCGTTCTCGTCGAAGAAGTCCATCGCGCCGTGGACGGCGAACAGCGTCTTCATGCCGGCCGGGTCGTCGATGACGAGCGTGTGGATCGCGCCCGGGGCCTCGTGGACGACCGCGCCCGCGTGGGCGACCCAGTCGTACTCGGCGTAGCGCCAGCTGCCCTCCAGCACGTAGGCGAACACCTCGCCGTGGTGCTGGTGGCGGCCGACGACCCCGGACGTCGTCATGTGGACGATGAACGTCCAGGCGCCCCGGGCGACGTCGAAGCGCACCGGCTGCCAGCGCATGAACGAGAGCTTCTCGGACTGGATCCAGGGCCGCTCGGCGTCGTTGATCGCGCGGTCGTCGAGGCCGAACCGGTCGATCGTGGCGGCGAGGTCGACGCTGGTGGCGCTCATGACGATGGGACCTCCTCGGGAGTCGGGTTCGGGATCGTGGCCAGCGCGCCGCCGTCGACGGGCCAGCCGACGCCGTTGACGAACGACGCGTCGTCGCTGCACAGGAAGGTCACGACGGCCGCGACCTCCTCGGGCCGGCCGGTGCGCTGCTGCGGGGCGACCTGGCTCATGAAGGCCAGCCCGGCGTCGACCTCGCCGCCGAGCTCGCCGGCGAGCGTCCGCAGCATCCGCGTGTCGATCATGCCGGGCAGGACGGCGTTGACGCGCACCCCGGCGGCGCCGACCTCGGCCGCCGCGGTCCGCGTGAGGCCGAGGACCGCGTGCTTGGTCGCGTTGTAGACCGCGGTCCCCGGCAGGCCGCGCTCGCTGGCCAGCGAGCCGGTGTTCACGATCGCGCCGGAGCCCTGCTCGAGCATGACCGGCAGGACGTGGCGCAGGCCGAGGAAGACGCCGGTGAGGTTGACCGCGATGACGGCCTCGTAGCCGTCGAGCGGGTACTCGGCGAGCGGGGCGACCGGCCCCTCGATCCCGGCGTTGTTGAAGAAGGCGTCGATGCGTCCGTGGGCCTGGAGCGCCGCCTCGACGTAGCCGGCGACGTGCTCGGGCTGGGTGACGTCGGCGACGGTCTGGGTGGCGGCGGGCGCGCCGCCGGCCCGGACCGCGTCGAGCGTCTCGCCCAGCCCGACCGGGTCGTTGTCGACGAGGTGCAGGCGGGCGCCCTCGGCGGCGAACCGCAGCGCGGTCGCGCGGCCGATCCCGCCGGCCGCGCCGGTGATGAGCGCCGTGCGTCCTGTGGGCGTCATGGCGCGGATCGTGGCGGCGCGCGGGCGGCCGGACCATGTGGGACCGCCACAAACGGCCGGCCGTCGCGTGTAGGGTCTCGCCACGCCGATCGGCATCGAGGAGGAGAGCGATGCAGGCCGCCACCGCCGACATCATCCGGGCGAGCGCGACCGCGTTGGAGGCGTCGCTCGACGCGATGGTCGAGGAGGTCTCCCATGCGATCGCCAGCGAGGTCCCGGACGTCCTGGACGACGACTCCTACCGCGCGAGCAACCGCGCGAACCTGTCGCTGAAGCTCGCCGTGCTGCGGCGCGGCGACGCGCTGAGCGTCCCCGACGCGCCGCACGACGCGCTCCTGTACGCGCGCGACCTCGCCCGCCGCGGCGCCGACGTGTCGGTCCTCCTGCGCGCCTACGACCTCGGCCACCGCTACTTCTGGACGCAGTGGACGCGCGAGTGCGCGGCGCGCACCGCCGACCCGGCCGTCCTCAACGAGCTCTACGACGTGTCGGCGCGCTTCCTGTTCGCGTACTTCGACGCGGTGCCGGCGGCGGTGACGAGCGCCTACCGCGACGAGCTGGCGCGGCGGACCGACACCGGCGAGGCGCGCCGGGCCGAGGCCGTGTGCGGGGTGCTCGGCGGGCTCGTCGGGGACGTGCGGCCGATCGAGCGCGAGCTCGGCTACCCGCTGGCCGGCACGCGCCACGTCGCGCTCATCTGCGACGACCCGGCCCCGGCCGCCCGGACGGCGCTGCTGCGCGCCGGGCGGGCGGCGGCGTCGGCGGCGCTCGTCGTGCGGGTCGAGGCGCCGGCGCTGTGGGCGTGGTTCGCCTCGCCGGACCTGGCGGCGCTCGAGGACGCGCTCGGCCGCCACGCGGCGCTCGACGGCGCGACCCTCGCGCTCGGCGACGCGGCGACCGGCGTCGACGGCTTCCGCGACAGCCACCGCGAGGCCCAGCTCGCGCTGCGCCACGGCCGCGGCGAGCGGCGGCTCGTCCGCTACCGCGACCTCGGCGCCGCCTCCCTGCTGGCCGGCGACCCGCGCCGCGCCCGCCGCTTCGTCGAGCGCGAGCTCGGCGCCCTCGCCGCGCCCGACCCGGCGACGAGCCGCGTGCGCGACACGGTCCGCGTCTACCTGCAGGAGAACGGCAGCCAGGCCGGCGCCGCCCGCCGCCTCGGCGTCCACGTCAACACCGTCGCCTACCGCCTGCGCCGGGCCGAGGAGCTGCTCGGCCGCCGCGTGACCGACCGCCGCTTCGACCTCGAGGCGGCGCTGCTGCTGCACGCGCGCGAGGCGGGGCGCTGAGCGCGCTCAGCCTCCGGCCATCGCCGCGGCGACCTTGTCCGCCCACGCGCCGTCGTGCGGCACCCGGGCGACGAGCGCGTCGCGGGCCCAGCGGACGACCTCGAGCGTGCGGACGGCGAGGCGCCAGCGGCCGAGGCGGCCGGCCGGGAGGTAGAGGGCCTCGCGGCGGAAGCTCACGGCGAGCAGGGCGAGGTTGAGGCGGTCGACGTCCGGGCAGCGGAAGACGTACGTCGCGCGCCCCTCCTCCCCCGCGCCCTCGACGGCGACGCGGTCGCCGGCGCGGGCGAGGCAGAACGGCAGCACCGCCCCGCCGGCCTGGCGCTTGATCCCGTAGTGGACCTCGGAGCGGGCCAGCGACGCGAGGTGGTCGAGCGCCTCGGGGGCGGCCGCGTGGACGGCGCGGCGCAGCGCGTCCCAGCGGTCGCCGGCCTCGTCGGGGCCGATCGCCCAGCCGTCGGGCGCCGACAGGCCGGCCAGCTCGCCGGACAGCCCGCGGTAGGCGGCGGCGGTCGCCGCGGCGAGCGCCGCCCGCGCCGCGTCGAGGTCCATGAGGAGCTCGTCGGTGCGGCGCCCGAGCCCGCGGACGACGACGTCCTCCCCCGCGCGCACGCGCAGCGTGATCGCGTAGCCGTCCCGCTCGACCGCCTGCACGAGCGACAGCGGGACGTGCGTCGGGGGCGCGTCGTGCGGCTCGAGCGTGAGGCCGTCGGCGAACAGGAGGACCGGCACCTCCCGCCCGTCCATGCGCGCGACGTACCGGTCCGTCGGCGCGTCGCCCGTCCACTGCAGCAGCGCGGCCCGGCGGGCGTTCGCGCGCGCTTCCAGCAGCTCGGCCACGAAGCGGTCGTGCGCCCGGGCCAGGTGGCTGATCGTCAGGCGCTCGCCGTCGCAGGTGACCAGCTCGACGACGTGGTCGCCGAGCGTCACGTCGTCGAGGTCCACGTACGGCAGCGCGCGGCCGGCCGCCTCGACCGCCTCGCGCCCGACGGTCGCCTGCGCCGGCTCGCCGTCGACCCGGCACGGGTATGTCGCTCCGCTCATGCGGCGCCGGCGTGCAGCGGCGTGCCGCACTCGCCGCAGAACTTCGCCCCGTCGGGCATCTCGGTCCCGCAGTTCGTGCAGAACACCGACCGGGCGAGCTTCGTCCCGCACTCCGGGCAGAACTTGCCGCCGTCGATCTTCGCCGAGCAGCTCGGGCAGGTGACCTTCGCCCGCTCGGCGATGTCGAGGTCACGGGTCCAGTCGACCTCGCGCACCCGCTCCTGGATCTGCTCGACCTGCGCCTGCGCCTGGGCGCGCGACAGCTCCTCGGCGACGCTCGGCGAGCAGGTCAGGCACTGGCCGATCTCCTCGTTCCAGCAGACGGCCTCGCAGACCCAGTCGCCGCACCCGCGGCACTGGCGGAACTCGTCCTTGCACGCCTCGACCGCCTTGGCGAGCGCCTTGTCCTTCGCCTTCGAGTTCGTCGCCCGGTCCCACTGGAACTGCGAGGCGGCGTTCGACAGGTCCGCGACCTTGCCGCCGAGCAGCGACCCCGCGCTGCGCAGCAGCCCCTTCCCTCGCTCGAGCTTGTCGGGGACGAACTCGGAGCGGTACCCGTTGCCGCAGCGCTCGCAGACGAACTCGAACTGGTACCCCTCCGCGTTCGACAGGTCGCGGACGTTGTCGGTGAAGTGGACGCGCTCGCTCCTGGCGGCCGGGATCGTACCCGCGGCCCCCGGCGCTCCGGGCGCTCAGGTCACCTCGTACCAGGCGTGGGCGGGCCGCGTGACGCGCCGGCCGGCGCTGTCGAGCCCGACGGCGGTGACGCGCACCTCGCCGTAGGGGATGTTCAGCCACGCGCGCCACAGGCCGGGCCGCACCCGGTTGGCCAGCGACTTGCGCTCCACCGGCGAGCGCCCGCCGCGCTTGGCGATGACGACGATGCCGCCGCCGAGCCGGTCGGCCGGGCCGGTCGCCTTCACGTCGACCGAGCAGCGCGTCGGGGTCTCGCAGCGGGCCCGGACGATCCTCAGCCGGATCCGGCGCGCCTGCGCGGCGGGCAGGTCGGCGGCCGGCGCCGGGCCGGCGGTGACCGGCGTGCCGACGAACCGCATGATCCAGTCGTAGTACGGGATGACGCGGGCGTACGCCCCCGGCTCCTTCGGGTTGCCGCACACGTCGCCCCCGAACGAGGTGACGCCGACGAGCTTCCCGCCCGCGACGAGCGGCCCGCCGCTGTCGCCCTGGCAGGTGTCGTTGTACGGCGTGATCGGCTTCGTGCACAGCATCGCCGCGTCGGACCACGCGTCGTAGACCCGCGAGCACTCGCGCCCCGCGGCGACGACGACGGTGACGGCGCGCAGCACGTCGGTGTACGTCTCCCGCGGCTTCTGCGCGATGACGCCCCAGCCGGCCGACGCGGCCCTGGTGCCCGGCGCCTCGAGCGCGGCGTCCGCGGGCGTGGCCAGCGGGACCGCCGGCGCCGGCGCGGGCCGCTCGAGGATCAGCACGGCCAGGTCGGGCACGTTGTCGGCCGCGTCGTAGCCCGGCGGGGTGTGCTGCTCGACGACGCGGATCCGCTCGCCGGTGTCCTCGCTCAGCACCGTGCGCCCGACGATGACGTCCATGTTCGGCTGCAGGCAGTGCGCGGCGGTGAGGACGACCTGCGGCGCGATGAGCGAGCCGCCGCAGAACTGGGCCTGGTAGCCGTCCTCCTCCCCCGCGTCGGCGAGCGCGACGAGGAAGGGCCAGTCGGCGATGCTCGCCGTCGAGCCGCCGACGATGAACCGCGCCGCGAGCGCGTCGGACGCGCCGCCCAGCGCGAGCGCGAGCGCGGCGACGAGGCCGGCGAACCAGGCGAGCGGGCGCCTCGCCGCCGCGGTCAGGAGGTCAGGCATCGAGCGGTTCTCGGAGTCGTTGGGGTGCAACGCTCGCTTAGATCGGTCCCCCGGCGCCGATCCTTGAAGGACGGCCGCTCGAGATGCCGGCCGCCCGGGCGATCGATCACGCCATCGCGAGCGTTCCCCCCGCCATCCCGACCGTCGCGCTCGCCGGGCCGGCGATCGCCCCGACGGCGCACGCCGCGGACCCGCCGCGGCAGGCCGTCGGGGACACGGGCGACCGCGACCAGCGCCTGGTGGCGACGAGGAGCGCGCCGCCCGCCCGGCGGCGGGTCGTCTCGCTCTCGACCTCCGTCCGCCGCACCTGCTCGGACGGCACCTCCGCCACCGTCGCTACCGGACGACGACGGTCGCCGTCTGCGCGCCGGTGAGCCCGCGGCGCGCGGACCCGGCGTAGCGTGCGATGACCTTGACCGGGCCGTCGGCCGTGGCGTCGCCGGGCCTGGCCATCGACACCGACCAGCGGCCCGCCCGGATCCGGGCGTAGCCGGTCGCCGTCGTCACCCGGCCCTGCGCGGTCAGGTACTGGACCCGCACCGCGACGTGGCCGACCGCCCGCCGGCTGATCGTGCCGCGGACGACGCGCTGCGGACCGACCATCTCCACGACGGGCCGGCTCAGCCGCGCCGGGCTGGCCCCGGCGCGCAGGCGCACGCTCGCGCCGCGGCCCCCGTCGTGGCCGGCGACCGCGAGGCGCAGCGTCCCGCCGGTCGCGTCGCGCAGCGCGCCGGGCAGCCGGCGATCGATGCGGACCGTCCCCGACGCCGGGATCGGGGCCGCGAAGCGCACGACCCGGCCGCGCGCGCGGAACTCGGCGGCGGCCGTGCGGGCCGTCGCGCCCTGCACCCGGGCGACCGCCCGCAGGCGCCCGTCGCGGACCGACACCCGCTCGACCTGCAGCAGCGCCGTGCCGAGCGCCTCGACCTCGGCCGGGGCCAGGGCCGCGACCGGCTCGGACGCGCCCGGGCCGCGTCCGGCCGCGGGCGCCGGCTCGGGCCGCCCGCCGGTCCCGGCCTGCGGCGCCGGCTCAGGCTGCGGCGCCGGCTCGGGCCCCGGCGCCGGGCCGGGGCCGCACGCGGGCGTCGCCCCGGACGCCCCGTCCTGGGCGGTCCCCGTGATCCGCACCGGGAACGTCGAGAACGCCGTCCCCCGGTCGTCGCGGACGCGGATCGTGTACGTGTCGTCGACCGGCTCGGCCGGCGTGCCGCAGATCTCGCCGGTCGTCGCGTCGAACGCCATCCCGTTCGGGAGCGCCGGCGAGAGGCGCAGCGACGCGGCCCCGATCGCGCGCAGCCTCGGCGTCACCGAGACCGGCGCGCCGACCGCGCCCGTCACCTCCGGGTAGGTCGCGCCGGCGCCGGAGAGGATCAGGACCCGGCCGGCGCCCCCGGCGCCCCACAGCGCGCCGACGACGACGTCGGCGTTCCCGTCGGCGTCGAGGTCCGCGCCCGCCACGGTGGGCGTCGTGGGGTCGCCCATGAACGTGGCGCCGGGCTCGGGGCCGGGGAGCGCGTATCCGGCGTCGCCGAGATGCTCGAGGTCGACGGCGCCCCGCGACCGGGTGCCGTAGACGACGAAGGTCCTCGTCGTGCCCGGCACGCCGGCGGCGTGGCCGGCGAGGAGCAGGTCGTCGAGCCCGTCGCCGTTCACGTCGCCGCCCGGGGCGAGGCTGAGGGCGTTCCCGCCGCCGAGCGCGTCCCAGGCGACCGTCGACGACGCGATCCGCGTCGTCTGCGTCGCGTGCGCGCCGGCGAGGTCGATGTCCTGCCGCGCGTACGTGCCGAACACGACCCGGACCTGGTCCGGATCCCCGGCCTTCGCCGTGATCGCCACGTCGCCGAAGCCGTCGCCGTCGAAGTCGCCGGCCGACGACACGACCTCGCCGAGGCGGGAGGACTCCAGCCCCGCGATCCGCAGCGCGCCGTCGTCGAGCTCGTCGATCGGCCTGCTCTCGGGGGACTCGGTGCCGAACAGGACGTAGGCGCCGCCGCCGCTCGTGCCGATCACGACGTCGGGCCGACCGTCGGCGTCGAAGTCGCCGGCCGGCGCGATCGTGTGCCCGAGCTCCCGGTCCGAGGGCGCCCCGGTGATCGTGACGCCGCGGTCGCCGAGCGCGTCGAGCCACACCGTCCCGGTGCTCGCCGATCCGAACACGACGTACACCCTGCCGGGGGTGTCCGGGCCCATGATGCCCTTCGCGCCGGAGAGCACGAGGTCGTCGTACCCGTCGCCGTTGAAGTCCCCGACGCCCGCCGGCATCGCGACCCACGAGAGCGGCGTCGGCGCGCTCGTGCTCGCCCGGATCGTGTAGCCGCGGTCGCCGAGCGTCTCGAGCGTCACGTCCTCGGTCTCGCGGCTGCCGAAGACGACGTGGGTGGCGTACCCGACGTGCGACTGGCCGAGGTCGTGCCGCATGACGGCGATGTCGGCCAGTCCGTCGCCGTTGGCGTCCCCGGCCGGGCCGACCTGGCCCGGGATCGGGTACCTGTCCGTCCCGCTGTGGATGACGAAGCCCGCGTCCCCGAGGCTCGTCGCGTCGCTCAGGTCGAGCTCGGCCGGGATCCTCGACCCGTACAGGACCCAGATCTCGCCGTTCCCGTACGCGGAGAAGGTCAGCCCCTCGAGAAGACCGCGATGTCGTCGATCCCGTCGCCGTTGACGTCCCCGACCGACGTCACGGACTGGCCGAGGTAGTCGCCGGAGCGGGCGCCGACGATGCGGATGTTCGCCTGCGTCAGCAGGTCCACCTCGCCCGGAGCCGCCTCCGCCGCCGCGGGGCCGAGCGCCATGGCACCGGCCGCCGCGAGGCCCAGCGCCCCGAGCTTGCGTCGCTTGCTCATGCCGCCCGTGTCGGATCGCGGGCGGCCGGCCGCGAGCGGATGGGAGGTTTCGCCGCCGTCTGGGAGGTTCCCGCGCGCCGCCGCCCGCGCAGGCGGCGACGCGCATCGACCATGCGTCCAGCTCGGCGCGTCCTCAGCGGGCGACCGTCTGCGCGCCGGAGACGACGTGCGCGGCGCCCGCCCCCCCTGCGGACGCCCGGCCGGCCCCGCGCGGCGCCGGCCGCGGCGGGCGCCGGCGAGTGCACCCGGCCCGTGGCTCCCTGAGCGGCCGGGGAGGTTCCGCGGGCACGTGGGAGGTCTCCCGGCGCCAGGGCGGCGCGAGGCCGCCCCTCGCCCCTACAGGCGGACCGCCGCCACGGTCTGCGCGCCCGCCAGGTCCCGCGCCCGCGACCCGGCGTAGCGGGCGGTGACGCTCAGCGACGCGCCCGGGGCGGCGTCGCCCGGCCGGGCCATCGACAGCGACCAGCGGCCGTGGCGGATCCGGGCGACGCCGGTCGCCGTGCGGACCTCGCCGTGGGCGTCCGCGTACTCGACGCGGATCCGGCCGCGCCCGGCCGCGCGCCGGCTGATCGACCCGCGCACCGTGAACGCGGCGCCCTCGGCCCGCACCACGGGCCGGCTCAGCTCCGCGGCGCCGGCGGCGGCCCGCAGCCGCGCGCCGGCGGGAAGCACGCGGTCGTCGCCCGCGTAGCCGAGCTGCAGCGTGCCGCTGCACGCGCGACGCAGCCCGGCCGGCAGCCGGCGGTCGATCCGGATGTCCCCGGACGGCGGGATCGCGACGTCGAACCGCACCGTCCGGCCGCGGGCCCGGAACGTCGCCGCCAGCGCGCCGGTCGCCCGCGGCTCGCCCCGGGCGGCGGCGTGCAGGCGGCCGCCGGCGATGCGGACGCCGCCCACCCGCAGCGCGGCCGGCGCCCGCGGCTCGCCCTCGGGCGCCGGGGCCGCCGGCGGAGCGTCGGCGGCCGGCGGGGCCGCCTCGGCCGGCGGCGTCCAGTCCGATCCGCCGATCGCCAGCCGGACCGGCGACTCGGCGACGCCGCGGTCATCGGCGATCGTCACGGTGCGGGTCGCGTCGGCCGCCTCGAGCGGGGTCCCGCTGATCGTCCCGGTGGCCGGGTCGAACGTCAACCCGTCCGGCAGCGCCGGCGCGATGCCCAGGGTCGCCGCCCCGAGGCTCTGCAGCGCGGGCGTCACCGACAGCGGCCGGCCGACCCGGCCGGTGATCGTCGGGTACCGGGCCTGCGCGCCGTAGAGGACGTACGCGGCCCCGCTGGCGTCGCGCTCGCTCGGCGAGCCGATGAGGAGGTCGGCGCGCCCGCCCGCGTTCACGTCGCCGGCCCCGGACACCCCGGCGCCCCCCGCCTGGGCGCGGACGCCGGTGATCGTGAACGCCTCGCCCTCGCCCAGCGCCGCCAGGTCGATCGTCGCCCGCGACCCGCTGCCGTAGATCGCGTGGACGACGGCGTCGTCGTGCCTCGGTCCGGCCTTCTGCGCGACGAGCAGGTCGTCGCGTCCGTCGCCGTTGATGTCGCCGGGGGACGCCAGGGCGCGCTTCTCGGACCCGCCCAGGTCGGTCATGCCCGGTCCGGTGATGCGCTTGACGAGCGTCCCGATGCCGACCGTCAGGTCGACGTCCTCGGGGGAGCCCGATCCGAACACGACGTCGATGTGCGCCGGCCGCATCGAGGCCGCGGACTGCGCGAGGACCGCCACGTCGTCGAAGCCGTCACCGTCGACGTCGCCGACGGCGGCCACGTGCTCGCCGGTCGTCGCGTCGCCCGTGATCGTCACGGCGCCGGCGCCGGGGCCGCCCCCCGTCGCGCTCTGCGGCGTCGCGCTGCCGAGGACGACGTAGGCGGCGCCGGT
>JADGIB010000040.1 GCA_019683665.1 Solirubrobacteraceae bacterium | reverse complement strand
GAGCTGCCGGACGCCCCCGCCGCGGCGCCGGCCCCGAGGCGCTGACCGCCATGCCCGCCCTGCGCCGCATCGCCTTCGCCGCCGTCATCGCGCTGAGCGTCGGCCTGTCGGCGATCGCGATCGGGGAGGGCCTCAGCCCGTCGCTGCCGATCCGGCTGCTGCAGTCGGCCGCGATCGGCGTCGTCGCCGTCGTCGTCATCGGCGCGATCATCTCGTTCGCGATGGGCCGCCTGGCCGACTGGCGCGAGCCCGCGTCGGAGGCCGAGTTCGAGGAGGTCGTCCGCCGCTCCGAGCGCCTCGCCCGCGACGGGCTGGCCGCCGAGCCCGACGAGGTCGACTTCCTCGAGCTCGACCCGCTCGACGACGCCGACTTCGAGGAGCTCGTCCGCGACGCGCTCGACGACCTCCCCGACCTGCTGCGCAACGCGCTCGAGCACGTCGCGGTCGTCATCTCCGACGACGGGCACCGGATGCGCGCCTACGGCCTCTACCACGGCGACGGCGCGCACCGCGACGACCACCCGGACCGGATCGTCATCTACCGCGACACGCTGCGCCGCGACTTCGGCCACGACCCGGACCTCCTGCGCGAGCAGGTCGTCCGCACGGTCCGCCACGAGCTGGCCCACCACGTGGGCTTCGACGAGATGGGCGTCCGGGGGCTCGGGCTCTAGCACGGAGGGCGACGGGACGGTGGCGGTCGACACGCACGGACGCTGGCCGTGGGCGGCGGCCGCCGCGCTCGTCCCGGCCTGGGGGGTCGTCGCCGCCCGCCGCGCCGAGCTGGCCCGCGACGGCGCCTGGGTCGGCGCGCTCGCCTTCCCGCTGCTGGTCGCCCACCAGAGCGAGGAGTGGGTGCGGCCCGGCGGCTTCCTGGAGTTCTGCAACGGGCGGCTGATGGGCAGCGACCGCCCGACGTGGCCGCTGACCGAGCGCGACGGCTTCCACGTCAACGTCACGATCGGCTGGAGCACGGCCCTGGCCGCCGCGCTGCTGTGGCGGCGCACCCCGGCGCCGGCCGCGCTCGTGCTCGGCATCGAGGCCGGCAACGTCGCCATGCACGTCGGGATGGCGGTCCGCGAGCGCCGCTACAACCCGGGCGTCGCCACCGCCGCGCTCCTGTTCGCCCCGCACGTCGCGCTCGGCGCGCGCCGGATCGCCCGCTCGGGCCGGATGACGCGGCGGGGGACCGCGCTCGCGCTCGGCGGCGCGGTGGCGATCAGCGCGGGCCTGCCCGCGCTGCTGACGGCGCGGATGCGCCGCGCGCGCCGCGCCTAGGCGACGGCGAGGCGCCGCTCGCGCTCCTCGCGCGCGCCGGTCGCCGCCTCGAGCGTCAGCCCGAGGAACGCCTTCGCCGCCGGCGGCTGGCGCCGCCGGGCGCGCCACACGATCGCGACCGGCCAGGTCAGCGGCTCGGGCCCGATCGGGATGCCGACGACGGGCGGCCCCTTCTCGGCGACGATCGACGCGGGCATCATCGACACGCCGAGCCCGTGGCTCGTCAGCGCCCGGACCGCCGCCATCTCGGTGCAGAAGAACGCGTTGCGCGGCGTCTGGCCCGCCTCGGCCATCGCCCACTCGAAGCGGCGCCGGAGCTCCGACCCGTCGCGGTAGGCGATGAGCGTCTCCCCGGCGAGCTCGTCGAAGGTGACGTGGTCGCGCCCGGCGAGCGGGTGGCCGGGGGCGACGGCGACGAGCAGCTGCTCCTCGAAGAGGACGGTGGCGGCGAACTCGTCGCCGAGGCGGTCCGGGGCGACGGACGCGAAGGCGAGGTCGAGCTCGTCGGTGCGCAGCATGTCCAGCAGCCGGTCGGCCGTGTCCTCGATCATGTGGATCTCGACGCCGGGGTGGCGCGCGTGGAACGTGCCGAACACGCGCGGCAGCGGGAAGCTGCCGGTCGGCCACATGCCGCCGATCGCCACCCGCCCGCTGAGGACGCCGGTGATCTGCTGCAGCTCGGACTGCAGCCCGTCGACCTCGCTGAGGACGCGCCGGGCGTCGTCGAGGACGACCTCGCCCGCCTGGGTGACCGTGACGGTGCGGCTCGTGCGGCGCAGCACCTCGACCCCGAGCTTGGCCTCGAGCCGGCGGACCTGCTGCGAGAGCGCCGACTGGGCCAAGTGGAGCTCCTCGGCCGCGCGGGTGAAGCTCCCGTGCCGGGCGATCGCCTCCAGGGTGCGAAGGTGCCGAAGCTCCATGGGTCGATGATGACGGCCGGGAATCGAGAAGTCGAAGACGAGTCGGTGCTGCGAACGATCAGCTCGCGTGATGGACGGGGCGGGCGGCCGTGCCGGCGGCCGCACCGGACGAGCGGGGAAGCAACAGGGCCGACTGGAGGAGACCCGGGGTACCCCGCTCGTCCGGTGCCGCCGCCGTCAGCCTCCCCTCAGCGCCGCGCGCAGCCGCGCGACCGGCGCCCGGCGCCCGGCGGCCTGCTCGGCCGCCGCCGCCAGCTGGCGCGCCCGCGCCCGCAGGAGCGCGACGGCATCGGCGGAGGGGCGGAACGGGTCGGCGATCGCCCGGCCGGTCTGGAGGGACACGGCGGCCCACAGCTCGCCCTCGACCTCGGCGACCAGCAGGGCGCCCGCCGGCACCGGCTGCGAGTCGAGCGCGGCGAGCGCGGCGACCGCGTCGGCGTCCGCCGGGACGGCGTACCGGATCGTCAGGTCGGGAGTGGCGAGGGACTTGTGGGACATTGGTTGACGTCTGTTGCGACGGTGAGGACAATGCCAGCGCGGGGGGAGTGGATCAATGTCCTACAACCTGGATTTGACTGACCTCGACCGCCAGGGCGGTCGGTCGGTCACGGCCCAGCTCGTCGAGCGCTTCCGCGCGGCGATCGACAGCGGCGCGCTCGCGCCCGGCGAGAAGCTCCCGACGACGCGCGCGCTCGCCGAGCAGGCGTCGATCAACCACCTCACCGCCGTGCGCGTCTACCGCCGGCTGGCCGAGCAGGGCTACGTGACGGCGGCCGTCGGGCGCGGCACGTTCGTGCGCTCGGTGCCCCCGGCCGACGGCGAGCGCGACCCCGTCGACTGGCAGTCGGCCGTCCTGCCGGAGCTGCGGCCCTCGTACTCGAACGAGATCTTCCTGGCCAGCTACATGCTGCCGTCGGAGCCCGGGATCGTCTCGCTGGCGACCGGCTCGCCCGACCCGGCGATCTACCCGTCGGCCGCCCTCGGGCGCATCGCCGCCGAGGTCCTGGCCGAGGGCGGCGGCGAGCCGCTCAGCTACCTCGACCCCGACGGGCTGCCGGAGCTGCGCGAGGAGATCGCCGAGCGCGGGCGCGCGCTCGGCTTCTCCCAGACCGCGGACGAGATCCTCGTCACCTCGGGGGCGCGCCAGGCGATCGACCTCGTGTGCCGGTCGGTCGTCGCCCCCGGCGACGTCGTCGTGTGCGAGTCGCCGACGTTCATCGGCATCCTCAGCTCGCTGCAGTTCAGCGGCGCCCGCGTCATCGGCGTCCCCGTCGACGACGAGGGCCTCGACGTCGACGCGCTCGAGCGGATCCTCGCCCGCCACGAGGTCAAGCTCGTCGCCGTCCAGTCCGGCTGCCAGAACCCGACCGGCCGCGACCTCTCGCCGGCCCGCGCGCAGCGGCTCCTGGAGCTCGCCCGGGAGCGCTCGTTCTTCGTCCTCGACGACGGCGTCTACGCGACCGTGCGCTTCGACGGCCGCCACCGCCCGCGGCTGCGCCACGAGCTGCCCGACCACGTCATCTACGTCGACTCGCTCAGCAAGACGATCGGCGGCGGCCTGCGGATCGGCTGGGTCGCGGCGAGCGGCCCGGTCCGCCAGCGTCTGACCTGGATCAAGCTCCACAGCGACACGCACACGTCGAGCCTCACCCAGCACGTCGCCCACCGCTGGCTGGCCAGCGGCGAGCACGAGCGGCTGCTCGACGCGACGAACCCCGGCTACGCGCACCGCTGCGACGCGCTGCTGGCCAGCGTCGAGCGCCACCTCGGCGACGAGGTCCGGGTGCGCCGCCCCGTCGGCGGCCACCACCTGTGGCTGACGTTCCGCCAGCCGATCGACGAGCGCGCGCTGCTGAGCGAGGCGATCCGCTGCGGCGTCACGTTCCTGCCCGGCAACGCGATGCTGGCCGAGCCGTCGGGGACGGCGGCGATGCGGATCTCGTTCGCCCGGCTGGCCGTCGAGGAGCTCGACGAGGGCGTGCGCCGGCTGGCCAAGGCGGTGCGCGCCGTCCGCCACCGGGCGTCGCGGCCCGGGCTGGCCGCCCTGTCGTGAGCGGCCGCGTGCTCCGGGCCGGGCTGCTGGCCGCCGCGCTCTCGGGCGCGCCGTCGACGCTGCACGCGCTGGCCCGCGGCCGCAGCCCGCTCGAGGCCGCGCTCGCCGCCGGGGCGCTCGTCGCGGGCGGGCGGCGCCCGGCGGCGGTCCGGCTGGCCGCCGCCGTGCCCGTCCACCTGGCGATCTCGCTCGGCTGGGCCGCCGTCCTCGACCGCGTCCTGCCGCCGCGGCGGCGGGCGGCCTGGGGCGCCCTGGCCGGCCTGGGGATCGCCGCGCTCGACCTCGGCGTCGTCGGCCGCCGCGTCCCGGCGATCCGGGCGCTGCCGCAGGGGCCGCAGGTCGCCGACCACGTCGCGTTCGGCGCGATCGCCGGCGCCGCCCTCGGCCCGCCGCCTACTTCGGGGCCATCCGCAGCGCGCCGTCCAGGCGGATCACCTCGCCGTTGAGCATCCCGTTCTCGGCGATGTGGCAGACGAGCGCCGCGTACTCGTCCGGGCGCCCCAGCCGCGGCGGGAACGGGATCGACGCGGCGAGCGCCTCGCGCGCCTCCTGCGGCAGCGAGGCCAGCAGCGGCGTGTCGAACAGCCCCGGCGCGATCGTGCACACGCGCACGCCGACGCGCGCGAGGTCGCGCGCGACCGGGAGGGTCAGGCCGACGACCCCGCCCTTCGAGGCCGCGTAGGCGGCCTGCCCGATCTGCCCGTCGAACGCGGCGACCGACGCGGTGTTCACGCACACGCCGCGCTCGCCGCCCGCGTCGGGGTCGTTCGCGCTCATCGCCGCCGCGGCGAGCCGCAGCGCGTTGAACGTCCCGACGAGGTTGACGGCGATCACCCGCTCGAACGGCGCCAGCGGGTGCGGGCCGCGGCCCGACACCGTCCGCTGCGCGTAGCCGATTCCGGCGCAGTGGGCCGAGATCCGCAGCCCGCGCGGCGACCGCTCCGCGGCCGCGGCGACCGCGGCCTCGATCTGCTCCTCGCTCGTCACGTCGGCGGCCACGAACGTCCCGCCGACCTCGTCGGCGACCGCCGCGCCGCGCTCGGCGTCGACGTCGGCGATCGTCACGTGCGCGCCGCGCTGCGCGAGCGCGCGGGCGGTGGCCGCCCCCAGTCCCGAGGCGCCGCCGACGACGAGCGCCCCGCTGCCCTCGATCTCCATGGCGCGACCCTACCGGGGCGCGTCGGCGCGCCAGGCTCGGGGTAGAGGCCCGGCATGGACACCTGGGACCTGACGTCGCTGGACGTCAAGCCGCACTTCCCCGCGGTGCTGCGCTCCGACGACGGCGCGGCGCGCGCGATCCTCATCAACCTGCCCGCCGGCGAGGAGCTGCAGGAGCACCAGGTGCACGAGCACGCCTGGGTGCACGTGCACTCCGGCCGGGCCCTCATCGGCCAGAACGGGGCGAGCACCGAGGCCGGCCCCGGCTTCCTGGCCCACTTCGACCCGCACGAGCGCCACGACGTGCGGGCGGTCGAGGACACGCGGCTGCTGCTCGTGCTCGCGCCCTGGCCGGGCGTGGGGCGCGACAAGGACTTCGACGCCTAGGCGGGGGCCGGGGGCGCGGCCCGCGCCGGGCCCACCGCTGGCGGCGGCCGGCCCCAGGCAGGGGGCGCGCCGTTGCCGTCCGAGACGCGGCCGACGGCGTGCTCCTCGCACCGCTGCCGGAGGTGGTCTCACCCCCGCTGCCGCGGCACCGGCAGTCGAACGGGACCCACGTCCAGCAGCACGGCGCGGCGTCGCGCAGGCGCGCCCCGGCCGCCTCAGCGGCCCGTCACGGGGCGGCGGCCGCGTCGACGACGACCTCGAGCGTCCCCTCGGCCAGCAGCGACGCCGGCGTCGCCGGGTCCGGCCCGGCGGCGACGCGGGCCATCGCCTCCCGCTTGCCCGCCCCGGCCACGAGCAGGAGCGTCAGCCGCGCCGCGTGCAGGAGCGGGTACGTGAACGTGACCCGGTCGGGCGGCGGCTTGGGCGAGTCGTGCACCGGCGCGACGAAGCGGTCGCGGATGTCGAGCTCCGGGTGGCCGGGGAAGAGCGAGCACGTGTGCCCGTCGGGCCCCATGCCGGCCATCGCCACGTCGAACAGCGGGACGCCGTCGGGCCCGGCCGTGACGGCGTCGAGGATCTCCTGCTCGTAGCGGCGGGCGGCCTCGTCGGCGCCGAGCTCGCCGAGGACCCGGTGGACGTTCGCCTCCGGGATCTCGATGCGGTCCAGCAGCGACCGGCGGATCATCAGGAAGTTCGCGTCCTCGTGGTCGGGCGGGACGGCGCGCTCGTCGCTGAGCCAGACGTGGACGTGGCTCCAGTCGGCGACCTTCGGGGCGAGCAGCTCGTGGCAGCGCTCCGGGGTCGTGCCGCCGGCCAGGGCGAGATGGAACGGGCGCCCGGCGGCGGCCGCGATCAGGTCGGCGACCTCCTGGGCGGCGTGCTCGGCGACGGCCTCCGCGTCGGGCAGGCGCGTGATCCTCATGGCACCTCGTGGTCGTGGTCGTGGTCGTCGGGGGCGGGGGAGAGCGTCGGCTGCCCCTCCTGCAGCTGCTCCTCGACGCGGATGACGTGCATCACCGCGTTGATGAGGGCCAGGTGCGTGAACGCCTGCGGGAAGTTGCCGAGGTGGCGGCCCGTGCGCGGGTCGATCTCCTCGGCGTACAGGGCCAGCGACGAGGCGTACCCCAGCAGCTTCTCGCACAGGTCCCGGGCGCGCTGGTGCTCGCCGATCTCGCTCAGCGCGGACACGAGCCAGAACGAGCAGATCGTGAACGTGCCCTCCTCGCCCTCCATGCCGTCGTCGGTCTCGTCGGTGCGGTAGCGCAGGACGAGGTCGTCGACCGTGAGCTCGTCGGCGATCGCCAGGACGGTCGCGCGGATGCGCGGGTCCTCGGGCGGCAGGAACCGCAGCAGCGGCATGAGCAGCGCGCTCGCGTCGAGCGCGTCGGTGTCGTAGTGCTGGGTGAAGACGCCGCGCTCGTCGACGCCGCGCTCGCAGATCTCGGCGTGGAGGCGGTCGGCCTCGGCCCGCCAGCGGTCGTGCATCTCGCGGTCCTCGCGCACGAGCGCCAGCCGCGCCCCGCGGTCCATCGCCACCCAGCACATGACCTTCGAGGAGACGAAGTGCTTCGGCTCGCCGCGGACCTCCCAGATGCCGCGGTCGGGCTCGTGGCAGTGGGCGATCGCGTTCTCGACGAGCCGGCAGATGATCGGCCAGCGGCTCTCGGCCAGGTGGTCGCGCGAGCGCGTGTGCAGGAAGATCGAGTCGAGCATCGCGCCCCACACGTCGTGCTGCTTCTGGTCGAAGGCGTCGTTGCCGATCCGCACCGGCCGGGCGCCGTCGTAGCCGTGGAGGTGGTCGAGGATCTGCTCGCGCAGCTCCGTCTCGCCGCCGATCCCGTACATGACCTGGATGTCGGGGTCGCGCTCGGCGACGTCGGCGATGAAGTAGAAGAAGTCGTTGGCCTCCCAGTCGAAGCCGAGCGTGTAGAGGCCCCACAGCATGAACGTCGAGTCGCGGATCCAGCTGAAGCGGTAGTCCCAGTTGCGCTCGCCGCCGGGCGTCTCCGGCAGCGACGTCGTCGCCGCCGCGACCATCGCCCCGGTCGGCGCGTAGGTCAGGCCCTTCAGCGTCAGCGCCGACCGCTGCAGGTACGTCCGCCACGGGTGGTCGGGGAAGTCGCCGCGCGACAGCCACTCGTGCCAGAAGTCGGCGGTGTGGACGAGCCGCTCGTAGGCCTCCTCGTACGTCTCCGGCCCGGCGTGCTCGCTGAACGCCAGCGCGACGAACGCGGTGTCGCCGGCCCGCAGCGTCGTGCGCGCCCGCACGCGCGAGCCCTCGAAGCCGAGGCGCAGGTCGGTCGTCATCCGCAGTCGCAGGTCGTGGCCGGGGAACGTCGCGACGGCCGACCCGTAGCCGGGCCCGTCGTACGCCCAGCGGGCGTGGACGCGCCCGTAGTCGTACAGCGGCTGGCAGTCGAGGTTGACCTCAACGGCGCCGTTCACGCAGCGCATCGTCCGCAGCAGCACGTGGTCGGCGTCGTCGTCGGTCGGGGAGCGCCGGTGCGTGTGCGAGCGCTCGGTGTCGTGGTGCCACGGGCCGATGAGGAGCAGGTCGCGCACGATCAGCCAGCCCAGGCGGGTGCCCCACGTCGTCTCGAGGATCATCGTGCCCGGCAGGTAGCGGCGGTCGGCCGGGACCATCGTGTCGGCCGGGCCGAGGCGGAAGGAGCCGGCGTCGCGGTCGAGGATCGCCCCGAACACCGACGGGCTGTCCATCCGCGGCAGGCACATCCACTCGACCGCGCCGCTGGGGGCGACGAGCGCGGTCGTCTCGCAGTCGCTGAGGAACGCGTACTCGGCGATCGGCGGGAACGGGCTGCCCATCGGGACGGCGCCGCTGTGGACGGGGGCGCGGCGGGGTCGCGAGCGGGCCGACATGTCAGGCCACCATCTCCGCGGCCGCGTCCAGCGCCGGCCGGTAGGTCGGGTCGCGCAGCAGCGCCTGGCGGATGCCCTCGCCGAGGATGCCCGGCTCCCCGCGCGAGGCGCCGAGGACGGTCCACGTGCGGCGGCCGCCGCGGCGTGTGACGCGCTCGGCCCGCAGCCCGCCCTCGCCGCGGTCGAGGCGCAGGACGGTCCCGTCGCCGGTCTCGATCGTCAGCCCGGCCAGGCCGCGGACCGGCTGCTCGGGCGCCGGGCGCAGGACGAGGCGCACCTCGCCGCGGCGGGCGCGCGCCCGGCCCTCGAGCGCGCGGTCGCGGCGGGCGGCGAGCGCCCCGGGCCGCCACCCCAGCCGCGCGCACAGCCAGCCGAGCAGGAGGACGCCGGCGACGGCCGAGTCCGGGTGGTGGCGGACCTCGACGGCGGCGATCGTCGCCAGCCGCGCGCGCTCGGCCGGCGGGTCGAAGGCGCCCGCGATCCGCTCGCGCCACGGGGTCGAGCGCAGCCAGGCGAGGTCGACGACGTAGGCGCGCCGCGCGAGCGCCCGCGCCCGGGCGAGCGCGTCCTCGAGGTCGGGCTCGTCGACGGAGTCCAGCAGGACGACCTGGGCGAGCGGGAGCAGCTCGTCGATCGCCTCGGCGTGCCCGTGGGGCGCCCACAGCATCGTCGGCAGGTCGGTGACGACGAGCGGGTCGACGATCGTGGCGAGGTGCTCGACGTGCTCGGCGCCGACGTCGAGCACGAGGTGCTCGCGGGCGGTCGTCATCCCGCTCGGGTGCGGCTCGGCGTCGACGTGGACGGTCGCGCGCGCGTCGATCGTCGTGCGGCGCGGCTCGACGGCGAGCAGGACGGTGCGCGACGCGTGGTAGCGGCCGACGCGCTCGAGGCGGTTCTCGATCTCCCCGCGCCACTGGCGGTCGACGACCGTGACGAGGTTGAGCACGCGGGCCGGGATCGCGCCGCTGTGCTCGCCGTGGCGGCTCTCGACGAGCAGCCGGCGCAGCGCGGCCTCGATCGCGGCGGGCGTCGTGTCCCGCTCGAACCAGGTGCGGTCGGAGGCGACGAGCGCGGTCATATCGCCCGCCAGCGGTCGCCCGGGTCCATGATCCGGCTCGCGGTGTCCGGCCCCTGCGACCCGGCCTCGTAGGTGTCGAGCGGCGGCTCGCCGGCCGCCCACGCGTCGAGGATCGGGTCGATGACCCGCCACTGCGCCTCGACCTCGTCGTTGCGGGTGAACAGCGTCGCGTCCCCGCGCATCGCGTCGGTGATGAGCCGCTCGTAGGCCTCCGGGGACTGCGACATGAACGCGGTCCCGTAGAGGAACTCCATCTGCACCGGGCGGATCGCCATCCGCGTGCCCGGGATCTTCGCGCCGAGCGAGAGCGACACGCCCTCGTTCGGCTGCACGGTGTAGACGAGCTGGTTGGGCTGGACCCCGACCGAGCCGGCCTGCTCGAAGGCGAGGTGGGGGACCGGCTTGAGCGTGATCGCGATCTCGGTCACCTTCCGCGCCAGCCGCTTGCCGGTGCGCAGGTAGAACGGCACGCCGTTCCAGCGCCAGTTGTCGACCTCGAGGCGCAGCGCCGCGTACGTCTCGGTCTGCGAGTCCGGCGGCACGCCCTCCTCCTCGAGGTAGCCGGGCACGTCCTCGCCGCCCTCGGTGCCGGCCGTGTACCGGGCGCGCACGGTGTGCTCCGGGGCGGGCGGCGTGATCGCGCGCAGGACCTTCACCTTCTCGTCGCGGACCTCGTCGGCCTGGAAGCGGACCGGCGGCTCCATGCACAGCAGGCACAGCAGCTGGAGCAGGTGGTTCTGGACGAGGTCGCGCAGGGCGCCGGCCGCGTCGTAGTAGCCGGCGCGGGTGCCGATCCCGACGTCCTCGGCCGCGGTGATCTCGACCCGGTCGATGTAGTTGCGGTTCCAGATCGGCTCGAAGAGGCCGTTGGCGAAGCGGAACGCCATGACGTTCTGGACGGTCTCCTTGCCGAGGTAGTGGTCGATGCGGAAGACCTGCGGCTCCTCGAAGACCGACAGGACGCGGCGGTTGAGCTCGCGCGCCTCGCGGCCGTTGGTGCCGAACGGCTTCTCGATGATGACCCGCACCTCGGCGTGGTCGTGGCGGGCCAGCCCGTGGGCGCCGAGCTGCTCGACGATGACCGGGAAGAACGCCGGCGACGTCGACAGGTAGAAGGCGCGGTTGAGCGGGACGCCGTCGACCTCGTCGAACTCGGCCAGCAGCTCGCCGAGGCGGGCGTAGGTCTCGGCCTCCCCGAACGTGCCCGCGACGTAGCGGACGTTCTCCAGCAGCGCGTCGAGGACCTTCGGGTCCGGCCGGCGGCGGCTGAACCGGCAGATCGCCTCGCGCGCCATCGCCCGGTACGCGTCGTGGCTCTCGTCGCCGCGCGAGACGCCGATGAGGTTGAAGCGCTCCGGCAGGGCGCCGTCGTGGGCGAGGTTGTAGAGCGCCGGCAGGAGCTTGCGCCGGGCGAGGTCGCCCGTGGCGCCGAAGATCGTGAGCGTGGTCGGCCCGACCGGCAGGCGCTCGAGGCCCTCGACGAGCGGGTTGCCGCCGGCCGCCGCGGTCATGGCTCGATCGCCGCGGTCGTCGTCGGCCGCTCCCCGAGCGCCAGCTCCTGGCCGGCGAGGAGGGCCGCGCCCAGCACCCCGGCTCGTCGCCCCGAGCGGGCGATGCGGACCTCGGTGCGGGTGCCGACGCCGGGGAGGACGAACCGGCGCACCGTCTCCAGCGCCGGCTGCAGGAGGAGGTCGCCGGCGGCCGACACGCCGCCCCCGACCGCGACGACCTCCGGGTCGAAGAGGAGGATCGCGTTGGCGATGCCCAGCCCGAGGTGGTGGCCGACGATGCGCAGCGCCTCCAGGCCGCGCGGGTCGCCCTCGCGCGCGACGGCGACCGCCTCGCGCCCGTCTCGCAGCCCGCGCTCGCGGGCCAGGCGGTCGAGCGCCCGGCCGGAGGCGAGCGACTCGAGCGAGCCGGGCTGCGGGAAGCGCTCGTCGTGGGCGAAGCCGTCGGCCCCGTCGCGCAGCGCCTGCGCGGCGACGAGCATGTGGCCGATCTCGGGGGCCGCGCCGGTCGCCCCGCGGTAGACGCGCCCGTCGACGACGACCCCGCCGCCGACGCCGGTGCCGACCGTGAACATGACGAGGCTCTGGACGACGCGCCCGGCGGCCGCGTCGGCGTGCGCCTCGGCGAGCCCGGCGACCGACGCGTCGTTGTCGACGAACACCGGCACGCCGCCGAGGCGGTCGCGCAGCTCGTCGCGCAGCGGCACGTCCTGGAGCGGGATGTTCACCGACGAGCGCACGGTGCCGGCCGCCCAGTCGACGACCGACGGGACCCCGATCCCGACCGCGTCGACCGGCTCGTCCCCCTGGGCGCGCCGGATCGCGGCGACGAGCTGGTCGAGCAGCGCCTCGGAGGAGTCCACGCGCGTCGGCTCGAGGTGCGGCTCGGAGAGGCCGTCGCCGCTGAGGACGGCGACGGACACCTTCGTGCCGCCGACGTCGACGCCGATCAGTCGCTGGCCCACGGCCGACGTGTCTATCACAGGCCCCGCGCCACCCGGTAGCGCAGCAAGAGCGCGCCCTCGGCGGTGTAGGCGTCGACCGGCTCGAGCGCGACGTCGCCGTCCAGCGGCCCGTGCACGGCGGTGAGGGCGCTCGTGCCGCCGACGATCTGGGGGGCGAGGACGAGCTGGAGCTCGTCGACGAGGCCGGCGCGCAGGAGCGCCGCGTTCAGCGTCGCGCCGCCCTCGCACAGGATCGAGCGCAGGCCGCGGGCGCGCAGGTCGGCGACCGCGGCGGCGACGAGGTCGTCGCCCGCCTCGTCGAGGACGACGATCTCCACGTGCGCGACGACCTCGGGCGGGCAGGCGAGCGGGACGCCGCTGTAGACGATGAGCTGCGCGTCGCGCTGAACGAAGAGCGGGATCTCCCACGGCACGTCGCCGCGGCGCGTCACCGTCGCGCCGACCGGCCCGCCGGCGAGGCCCGCGGCGCGGCGCATCGCGCGGCGGCGCTCGTCGCGCAGCCAGGCGCCGTAGCCCTCGGCCCGCATCGTCTGCGTGCCGACGAGGATCGCGTCCGCGTGGGCGCGCAGCGCGTGGAACAGCTCCCGGTCGCCGCGCCCGCCGCGGATCCCGCGGCTGCGCCCGGCGACGGTCGTGTGGCCGTCGAGCGACGTGACCATGTTCAGCAGCAGGACCTCGCGCCCGGTCAGGTGCGCGGCGGCCTGGGCCGGGGTGACCGGCCCGGGCTCGGGCAGCAGGCGGCGCAGCAGCAGCGGCTCGGACATCCGCCCGCCACGGTAGACGGTCGGGCGCGGCGCCAGGTGACGCGGGCGGCGCCGCGGGGGAGGATGCGCGCATGGCCGACGAACCGCTCGAGGGCCTGGCCGCCGCCGACGCGCTGCTCGGGCGCCCGGTGCCGCTGCCCGCCGTCGCGCTGCCGCTCACCCGCTGGAGCGAGGTGCGGGCCGCGGGCCCGGAGGGCGTCGAGGTCGTCTGGAACCTCGACGACTCGCGCCCGGGGGCGCCCGGGCGCCTCGCGCTCTACGTCGGGCTCGACCCGCCGCCCGAGCGCGCCTGGCCGTCGGACGCCCCGGCGCGGGAGGTCCCGGTCGGCGGCGTCGTCGGGCGCTGGCGGGAGGCGGAGCTCGTCGAGGCCGAGCCGTCGCTGCGCCCCGCCGTCGAGCTGTCGTGGAGCGCGCACGGGCTGTTCCTGCGGCTCACCGCCCAGGGCCCGTGGCCGCCGGCCCGGCTCGTCGAGATCGCGGCGTCCGTGCGCCCCGCGTAGAGTCCGCGCGGCCATGACCGACACGACGCAGCCCCAGCACCCCGACCGCAACCTCGCCCTGGAGCTCGTGCGGGTCACCGAGGCCGGCGCCCTCGCGGCCTCGCGACTCGTCGGGCGCGGCGACAAGGAGGCGGCCGACCAGGCCGCCGTCGACGCGATGCGCCACATGCTGAGCTCCGTCGAGATGGACGGGGTGGTGGTGATCGGCGAGGGCGAGAAGGACGAGGCGCCGATGCTCTACAACGGCGAGGAGATCGGCAACGGCCGCCCGCCCCGGGTCGACATCGCCGTCGACCCGCTCGAGGGCACGACGCTCACCGCCAAGGGCATGCCGAGCGCGCTCAGCGTGATCGCGCTCGCCGAGCGCGGGACGATGTTCGACCCGGGCCCGTGCGTCTACATGGAGAAGCTCGCCGGCGGCGCCGACATCGCCGACCTGCTCGACCTCGACGTCGGCATCGACGAGGTGATCGCCAAGGTCGCCGAGCGGCGCGGGATCCCGACCGGCGACGTCACGGTCGTCGTCCTCGACCGGCCCCGCCACGAGGAGGGCATCGCGGCGATCCGCGACGCGGGCGCGCGCGTGCGCCTCATCTCCGACGGCGACGTCTCGGCGGCGCTGCTGGCCGTCAGCGAGCGCACCCCGGTCGACCTCCTGTGGGGGATCGGCGGCACGCCGGAGGGCGTCATCGCCGCCGCGGCGATCAAGTGCATCGGCGGCCAGCTCGTCGGGCGCCTGTGGCCGCGCGACGACGCCGAGCGCCAGGCCGCGATCGACGCCGGCTACGACCTCGACCGCCAGCTCACCGTCGACGACCTCGTGCGCTCCGACGACTGCTTCTTCTCGGCCACCGGCGTGACCGACGGCGACGTGCTGCAGGGGGTGCGGTACGTCGGCGGCGGCCGCGCGACGACCGAGTCGCTCGTCATGCGCTCGCGCTCGGGGACCGTCCGGCGCATCTCCGCCACGCACGACCGCGCGAAGCTGCGCAACATCGCCGGCGTCCGCTTCGGCTAGGGGGCGCCCGCCCCGGGGCTCGGCTCCCTCAGCGGGTCTCGCCCGGGGCGCCCGCGTCGCGCGGAGCCCGCCGTGGCGAGGCTCGCGGGGCGCGGGGCGTCAGGCCGCGCTGCCGTTCCTGAGGCGCCCCACGCGCGACTCGGCCAGGTCGAGCCGCGCGAGGGAGCGCAGGAACCCGTGCGTGACGATCACGTGGATGCGCGACTGGGTGTTCTCGTAGACCCAGCGGCTGAGCGCGAACGCGATCATCGGGTAGAAGCTCGCGACCTCGACCTCGACGTGCAGGCGGGTCGGGGCGCGGCGCTCCACCGTGATCTGGAGGTGGCCGTCGCCGCGCCCGTGCGGCGACACGAGCAGCCCGCGCTCGATCGGCCAGCGCACGACGCCGCGGTCGGCGCTCAGCTCGTAGTCGGGGGCGCGGAACGACAGCAGCGTCAGCGCGGGCACGCCGAAGAGGCAGACGTCGCGCCCGTCGGGCCGGTAGCGCACCTGGATCGCGCCGAGCGAGATCCGCGTCAGGAAGCGCCAGTACGTGCGCGCGAGGCGCTCGAGGTTCTCGGCCGACCACAGCGAGTCGAGCGCGCTCTGGGGCAGGTCGACGTCGGCGGCCTGCACCGAGCGCACCGCGCCGTCGGCGCCGGTCGTCGTGTGCTCCTCGGGCGAGCGGATCGTCGTGCGCGCGACCGCGCCGCGCGTGTTCAGCAGCCGCCGCGCGTTCGCGAACAGGAGGAGCGCCAGCGCGGCGAGCGCGCCCGCGGCGAGCGCGAGGCGGCGGCGCATCAGATCGGCTCCACCGGGACGACGGCGCCGGCGGGCAGGTCGCCGTCGCCCGCCTCGACGATCGCCAGCCCGGCGGCGCCGACCATCGAGCTGAGCACGTGCGAGCCCTGCGGGCCGGTCGGGGTCGCGCGCAGCGTCCCGTCCGGGCCGGTGGCGAGCGCGACGCGGACCGCCTCGTCGCGCTCGGGCTGGCGCTCGACCGGCTCGGTCAGCACGGCGGCGCGGCGCTCGACGTCGAACGGGGCGTGCTGGAGCGCGCGCAGCGCCGGGCGGGCGAAGAGCAGGAAGGTGACCATGCTCGACACCGGGTTGCCCGGCAGGCCGAAGACGAGCACGCCGTCGCGCACGCCGAACCACGTCGGCTTGCCGGGGCGCAGCGCGACGCGCCAGAAGCGCTGCTCCACCCCGAGCGCCTCGAGCGCCGGCTTGACGTGGTCGTGCGGGCCGACCGACACCCCGCCGGAGACGAGGACGAGGTCGGCCTCCTCGAGCGCGGCCGCCAGCGCCTCCTCGGTGCCCTCCTGGGTGTCGGGCGCGCCGGTGACCGTGAAGACCCGCGCGCCGTGCTGCATCGCCAGCGCGGCGAGCGTCGTCGCGTTCGTGTTGTGGATCTGCCCGGGGCGCAGCGGCTCGCCCGGGTCGGCGAGCTCGTCGCCGGTCGCGACGACGGCGACGCGCGGCGGGCGGGCGCAGCGGACCTCGGCGCGCCCGGCGCCGACGGCGACGCCGAGCTCGGCCGGGCCGAGGATCGTCCCGGCGCGCAGGACGACGTCGCCGGCGCGCAGGTCCTCGCCGGCGCGGCGCACGTTGCGGCCGGGGGCGACGTCGTCGCGCAGGGTGACCCTGCCACCGGCCTCGTCGGCCAGCTCGATCTGGAGGACGGCGTCGGCGCCCTCGGGGAGCATCGCGCCGGTGGAGATCCGCACCGCCTCGCCGGGGCCGACCGGCCGCTCCGCGGGCCGCCCGGCGCGCGACTCGCCGACGATCGGCAGCGTCGTGCCGGCCGGCGTGCGCGGGCGCTCGGCGCGCAGCGCGAAGCCGTCCATCGCCGAGCTGTCGAACGGGGCGACGTCGTGGGCGGCGGCCACGTCCTCGGCCAGGACGCGGCCGAGCGCGGCCTCGACCGGCACGGGCTCGTCCTCGAGCGGGACGACGGCGGCCCGGACCAGCTCGCGGGCCTGGGCGATCGACAGCAGCCTCGTCACCGCGCGAAGCGTAGACGCGCCGGGCCGCGGACGCGGCGCCGGCGGCGGGTCGCGCCGCATGCCGTCCTCGTCCGCTGGTATCCAAGGGGCGTGGCCGACGCCCGACAGCGCGGCCGGGCGCGCCCGGTCGCCGACGCCCCCGTCGCCGCGCTCGTCGCCCGCGCGGAGGACGTCGCGCGCGATTGGCTGCTCGCGCTGCTGCACGGCGCCCCGCTGTCGGCGGCCGCGGACGTCCCGGTCGCCGAGCTCGCCCGCGAGGCGCCGCCGCTGTGCGCGGCGATCGCCCGCGCCCTCGCCGACGACGTCGAGCTCGACCGCCTCGCCGGCGGCGACCTGCGCGCCGCCGCGCGCGCGGCGGGCCGGATCGCCGGCGCCCGCGACGCGGCCGGCGCGGTCGCCGCCGTCGACGCGCTGCGCGGCGCCGTGTGGGCG
>JADGIB010000039.1 GCA_019683665.1 Solirubrobacteraceae bacterium | reverse complement strand
CGCGCCCAGCGGCTGGCCGCCGACCAGCGGCTCGTGCCGATCACCGACGCCCAGCGCGACGACGCGCTGGCGATCGCCCGCAACGGCGGCCAGGCGCCGCCGCCCGGCGAGCAGGCGCCGGAGCCGGAGGCGACCTCGCCGTCGGCCCCCGGCGAGGAGGAGATCCCGGGCGTCGCGACCGGCTGACGCGCCGCGGCGGCGCGGCGACTCAGCGGCAGAGCCGCCACGCCGCCACCGCGATGCTCTGGGCGACGTGGACGAGGTCGTCGATCGGGACGGCCTCGCCGACGGTGTGGGCGCGCTCGATCGCCCGTGGCCCGAACATGATCGCTGGGGTGTCGGCCTCGAGCGCGTAGGTGGCGCCGTCGTACCAGGAGCCGAGGGCGCCGAGCCGCTCCGGCAGCCCGAGCGCCCGGTTGGCGCCGAGCAGCGTCTGGACGACCGGCGCGTCGACCGGCGTCTCCGCCGGGTTGACCTCCGTGTGCCAGCGGAAGGCCGGCGGATGCTCGGCCAGCCACGAGTCCGTCCGGCACCAGGCGCGCAGATGGTCCTCGACCTCGCGCTGGACGCCCTTCGTCCAGCCGTCGGGGTCGGCCTGAGCGGGGACGATGAGGACGGCGAGCTCGAGCTCGGCCCGGCCGGGGATCGTGACGTGCCAGCCGCCGTCGGCGACGAAGCGCGTGGCGAGCACGTCCGGCGGATCGGCGAGCGAGTGATGCAGGCCCCGGCGCGAGCGCCACTCGCGCCGCAGGCGGTCGACGCCGTCGAGGAGGAAGCGGGCCTTCTCGATCGCGTTGACCGCGCCGCCTTCGGTCCAGTGCGGGTGCTCCTCCTCGGCGTGGCCGGCCCGGCCCTCGACCGTCACCGTGCAGTAGACGCTGCCGCGGCACACGGGCCACACCTCCAGCGACGAGGGCTCGGTGACGATCGCGTAGTCCGCCGACACGCCGTGGCGCGCGCAGGCGAGCCCGCCGACGCCGGTCGACTCCTCGTCGGTGTTCGTGCACACGACGAGGTCGCCGCGCAGGCCGCCCGTCTCGGCCAGCGCCTCGGCGGCGATCACCATCGCAGCGATCCCGCCCTTCATGTCGCAGGCCCCGCGCCCGATGATCTGACCGTCGACGACCTGGGGGTCGAACGGGTCATGCTCCCAGCCGTCCTCGCGGCGGGCGGGGACGACGTCGATGTGGCCGTTGAGGAGGAGCGAGCGCCCGCCCCCGCTGCCGCGCAGGCGCGCGGCGAGCTGCGGGCGCCCGTCGAAGTCGATCCCGCCCGGCGGGGTCAGCGGGTGGTCCGCCACCTCGTCGGGCGACGGCTCCCACAGGTCGATCTCGGCGCCGTGCGCGCGCAGGCGGTCGGCCAGCAACCGCTGGAGGGCCGCCTCGTCGCGGGCCGGTTGATCCGGCACCGCCCGGCTGGTGGTGTCGAGCGCCACGAGCTCGCAGGCGAGGACGACGAGGTCCTCGCGGCGCTCGGCGATCCGGTCGACGAGCGCACGCTCGTCGGCGTCGAGAGGACGATGCGGATCGGTGACGTGCGTGTCGGTCATGGCGTGAGGTAGGCGAGGAATCGCTGGTCGTCTCGGAGCTGCGCGGGGCGGCCGGACATCACGATCTCGCCACGCTGGAGCACGAGCGCGGTGTCGGCGAGCTCCAGGGCGAGGTCGAGGTGCTGCTCGACGATGAGGATCGCCGCCCGGTCGGCATAGGCGCGCAGCGCGTCGAGGATCTCGTCGACCACGCCGTGCCAGACGCCCTCGGTCGGCTCGTCGAGCACGAGCAGCTCCGGCCGGCCGAGGAGCGCCCGGGCCAGCCCCACCATCTTGCGCTCGCCGCCGCTCATCGTGCCCGCGCGCTGGCGGCGCCGGTCGGCGAGCTTCGGGAACAGCGCGTAGGCCTCGTCGATCGAGGCCCGTTCGCCCTTGGGGCGGGCGGCGGCCCCGAGGCGCAGGTTCTCCTCGACGGTCAGCGTCGGGAAGACGACCCGCTCCTGCGGCATGTACCCGACGCCGTCGCGGACCATCGCCGCGGGCGAAGCGCCGGTGACGTCGCGGCCGCGCAGCCGCACCGTGCCGGCCGTCGGCGTCAGGAAGCCGAGCAGCGTGCGCAGCAGCGTCGTCTTGCCGGCGCCGTTGCGCCCAAGCACCGCCACCGTGCCGCGCGCCGGCACCGAGAACGACACGCCGAACAGCACCTGGCTGGCCCCGTAGCCGCCGGCCAGCCCCTCGACCTCGAGCAGGGATTCAGACACGGGTCAGGTACACCTCCGCCACGCGCTCGTCGCGCTCGATCTCGACCGGCGTGCCCGAGGCCACCAGGGTGCCCTGGTGCAGAACCGTGATCCGGTCGCACAGGTCTCGGATGAAGTCGAGGTCGTGCTCGACGATCACCACCGCGCAGGTCGTCGCCGCCGCGCGGATCAGCTCCCCGGTGCGCTCGCGCTCATGGCGGTTCATGCCGCCGGTCGGCTCGTCGAGCAGCAGCAGCTTGGGCTCGGTGGCCATCGCCATCGCGATCTCCAGCCACTGCTGCTCACCGTGGGCCAGCTCGCCCGCAGGGTGGTCGCGCACGTGGGTCAGGCCGAAGTCGTCGAGGAGCCGGCGCACGCGCTCCTGGTGGCGCCGCCGTGTCCGCGACAGCACCAGTGACGGGATGCCGTCCCGCACCTGGAGCGCGAGCAGCAGGTTGTCCGCCACGGTCTGCTCGTGGTACACGCGGGCGAGCTGGAACTTGATCGACATGCCGGCCCGGGCCCGCTGGGCCGGCTTGGCCCGCGTGATGTCGGCGCCGTCGAGCACCACTCGCCCGCCGTCGGGCAGGGTCCGGCCGGCGATCACGTGCAGGAGCGTGCTCTTGCCGGAGCCGTTGGGTCCGATCAGCCCGTGGATCGTCGTCGGCTCGACCTGCAGCCCGGCGCCGGAGAGCGCCGTCACCGGGCCGAACCGCTTGACGATCTCACTCGCCTCGAGGATCGCCACCGCTCACCTCCGCTGCGGTCTCCGGACGCGGGGCTGCCGCGCGCCGGCGCCGACGCCCGAGCTGGGTCAGGCCGTTCGGCAGGAACAGGATCACGAGCAGGAGCACCGCGCCGACGATGATCGGCCACTCGGTCGGCAGCTCCTCCTGGACGCGCTGGCCGCCCACCTCCAGCAGCAGGACGCCCACGAGCGGGCCGACCAGCGAGTCGCGGCCGCCCAGCAGGACGTAGATGAGGACCTGGGTGGAGAGCGACACGCCGAGGAACGTCGGCGAGACGAACCCCTCCTCGAGGGCGTACAGGCCGCCGGCCAGCGCGCCGACCCCGCCGGTCGCCGCGAAGACGACGAGCTGCACGATCGGTCGGCGGTAGCCCAGGAACTCGGCCCGCTCGTCGTCGTCGCGGATCGCCCGCATGACCATCCCGAACTGGGAGCGCATCACCGCCCAGGCGAGGCCGAGCACGACGAGCAGCGTGACGACAGCGACCCAGAAGAAGCTGATCCCGGGCTCGATCTCGGTGCCCAGCAGCGTCGGCAGCGGGATGCCGGTGATGCCGTTGCCGGCCCCGATCTCGCCCCACACGCTCGCCAGGCGCTCGAGCGCGTAGCTGAGCGCGAGCGTCACCAGGCCGACGTACAGCATGCCGACGCGGCGCCGCCCGAAGAACAGGAACGCCCCGACGACCAGGCCGCAGAGGAGCCCAGCGCCGAGCGCCGCCCCTGCGAGGCTCTCGAGGGCGACGACGTCCTCGCGGGTGGCGAGCAGGCCCACGACGTAGGCGCCGACCCCGAAGAACACCGCCTGGCCGAGCGTGAAGATGCCGGTGACGCCCCAGGCGACGTTCGTGGCGACCGCGAGCACGCCGAGGATCAGCGCCCGCGTGAGCGCCATCATCCAGAACGACTCGCCGGCGCCGTCGAGCAGCGGCCCGGCGATCACGATCCCGGCCACGAGGGCGATGGCGCCCACGCGCCGGCCGCCATCGGCCAGCCACCAGGCGGGGGTCAGGACGCGTTGCACTGCCCTTCCGGCTCCTGGGGCCCGAGGTCCTTCAGGACCTTCACGCTGCCGTCGGCCTGCATCTCGCCGAGGTACATCGTCAGCTCGACGTGCTTCGTCCCGGGCACGAAGCGCGACGGGCCGCCGATGAGCCTGTCGTAGGAGGCCGAGTTCATCGCCTCGTTGACGGCGTCGAGGTCGGTCGAGCCCGCGTTCTCGACGGCCACCTTCCACAGGTAGAGGCCGCGGTACCAGGCCGGGCTGTTGAGGGCCGAGCCGAACGGCGCCTTCGGGTACTTCTTGCGGAACGCCGCGACCTCCTGCTTCGTGAACGGGTCGTCGATCGTCGCGAAGTAGTCCTGCGCGCCGATCAGACCCTGGGCCTGGCGCCCGAAGAGCGGGTTGATCGTCTCATCGAACAGGGTGCCGGCGATCAGGCCCTCGTAGCCGCCGTCGACGACGCCCTTGATGTACGGCACGCTCGCCGGGAGGACGATGACCTCGAAGACGGCGTCCGCGTTCGACGAGATCGTCTTGCGCACGAGCTCGGGCGCGTCGGTGGCCGAGACGGGAATGTAGTCCTCGCCGACGACCTCGCCGCCGCCTTCCTCGATCCGAGCCCGCGCCGCCTTGAGCACGTTGCGCGGATACGAGTAGTCGTTGCCGCACAGGTAGAACGACCTGGCACCCTGCTCGAGCAGGTAGTCGACGGTCGGGTTGACCTGCTGGTTGGGCACGGCGCCCACCGTCCACGTGTTCTCGTAGCACTCGCCGCCCTCGTAGGAGGCGGGGCAGATGTAGAGGGTGCGGCCGCGTCCGGCGATGATGCTCTTCACCGCCTCGCGCTCGGCGCTGGAGACGTCGCCGATCACCATCTCGACCTTGTCGCGCGTGACGAGCTGGCGGGCGACCTTGCCCCACGTCGCCGGGTCGCTGGCGCCGTCGACGACGATCAGCTCGATCGGCCGGCCGAGCACGCCACCGTTGGCGTTGATCTCGTCCACGGTGAACTCGGCGATCGCCTTGTTCGCCTTGCCGACGATGCCGTAGGCCCCGGTCAGGTCGGTGATCGCGCCGACGCGGATCGGCTCGTCGCTGCCGCCGCCTCTCCCGCCGGAGCTCGAGCCGTCGCTCGAGCCGCAGGCGGTCAGGAGGGTGCCGCCGAGCGCCAGGCCGGCGCCGCCGACGGCGAACCGCTGGAGCGCCTCCCGTCGCGTCATGTTCGATGCCATGCCGTCCACCTCCTAGATGTCCCTGTTGACAAGGCCGCCGGGGCGAAGTCGCATGAAGACGATCGCCGCGAAGATCACGAGCACCTGCGAGAGCACCGAGTCGATCCACGTCGGCAGCAGCGCCGTCGGCACGCCGAGCGCGACGGCGCCGAGCAGGGGCCCGTGGAGCGTCCCGAGGCCGCCGACCATGACGGAGAGGAACATCGGGACGAGGTTGTCGAAGCCGAGGCTCGGATAGAGCGCCTGGAGGGGCACGATCATCGCCCCGGCCAGCCCGGCGAGCGCCGCCCCGAACGCGTACGTGCCGGTGAACATCCGCCGCGTCGAGATGCCGGAGGCCGCGGCCAGCTCGACGTCATCGAGGGTGGCGCGGACTCGCAGGCCGATCGCGGTCCGCGTCAGCGACAGGTACGTGGCGGCGACCGCGAGGACGACGACGACGATGATCACCAGGCGCCACGCCGACACGTCGGCGCCGCCGATCCCGACGGTGCCGTCGATCGGCGCCGGAACCGGCTCGCCCTGGGAGCTCATCCGGGCGAGCACGATCGCGCGGATGAGGAAGCCGACCGCGAACGTCGCGAGCAGCGCGCCCGCGGCGTTGGCGTAGAAGCGCCGGATCACCGTGCGCTCGAGGACGGCGCCGAAGGCCGCGACCGCGAACGGCGCGACGAGGATGCCGAGCAGGACGCTGCCGAGCCACTCGTGCGCCACGTAGGCGACGACCGCCCCGAGGAGCACGAGCTCGCCCTGACACAGGTTGAACACCTGCATCATGCCGACGATCACGGCCATCCCCAGCACGAGCAGGACGAGGATCGACGTCAGGCTCGCGACGTCGAAGATCGTCCGGATCGTCTCGGGCGACATCGGTCAGTCGCGGGTCGGGACGCGGTCGACGAGCGCCGCCGCCCGGTCGATCGCCGCCGCCTCATGCGGGGCCAGGCGCTGGCCCGGGCGGCGCTCGAGGTGCGGCAGGAACGGGTCGTCCACGACGCGCCTGCCGACGAGCGCCTCGACGACGGCCACGCCGCAGAACGGCACGTACGCCTCGGAGTAGCCGCCCTCGTGGATCAGCGCCAGGCGCCCGTCGCAGAGCTCGGCGGCGACCTCCAGCAGGCGCTCGGTCATCGCCCGGTAGGTGTCCGAGTGGGCGATCTGCCGGCCGAGCGGGTCGAACGCGCTGGCGTCCAGACCGCAGGCCACGATGATCAGGTCGGGCCGGAAGCGGCGCAGGGCCGGGACGACGACGCGGTCCATCGCGGCCAGGTAGGCGTCGTGGCCGCAGCCGTCGGGCAGCGGGATGTTGAGGTTCGCGCCCTCGCCGGCGCCGCGCCCGTTGTGCTCGACGAATCCGCGCCCGGCCGGGAAGAGCTCGTCGGCGTGGATCGAGATCGTCAGGACGGCGGGGTCCTCGTAGAAGGCGTCCTCGGTGCCGTTGCCGTGGTGGACGTCCCAGTCGACGATCGCGACCCGGTCGACGCCGAGCGCCTCGCGCGCATGCATCGCCGACAGGGCGGTGTTGGCGAACAGGCAGTAGCCGCGCGCGAGCTCGGCCTCGGCGTGGTGGCCGGGCGGCCGGACGAGCGCGTAGGCGTTGTCGACCTCGCCGCGGACGACGGCCTCGACGGTCGCGATCGCGCCTCCGGCGGCGCGAACGGCGATCTCGTAGGAGCCAGGACCGATCGGCGTGTAGTCGCCCGCCTCTCCGCCCCCCGCGTCGCTGACCTGCTGGACGTGTTGCAGGTAGGCGCGCGTGTGGAAGCGCAACAGCTCCTCCTCGGTCGCGTCGCGTCCCTTGATCGGGACGAGCGCGTCCAGCAGGCCGCTGCGCGCGATCAGGTCGCGGAAGCGGGTCTTGCTCAGAGAGCTCTCCGCGTTCTCGATGCCCGGCTGCACCCAGCCCTCCGCCGCGAGGAACGCGGCGCCGGCGCCGGTCTGGTGCCAGGCGTACGCCTCATCCCAGTGCCACCCGGTGGCCATCGGTCGTCTGAAACCTCTCGCTCGCACAGGTGCGGGATCGTTCCCGCACGGGTTGGACGGCCGGGCATCCTACGGGTGCGGGAACGTTCCTGCAAGGGGCCTTCGGATGTGGCCATCGCGGCTGCGGAATCGTTCCGGCAGCTATGCTCCGCGGCCGGAGGATCAGCGGCGGATTGACGGAACCGAGACCACGAGACCGACCGCCGACGATCGTCGACATCGCGCGGGCGGCCGGTGTCTCGCGCACGACGGTCTCGGCCGCGTTGAGCGGGAAGGGGCGCCTGTCGGAGGCGACGCGCGCGCGGGTGCGCGAGGTCGCCGAGCAGCTCCAGTACGTGGCCAACCCGTCGGCGCGGCACCTGCAGGCGGGCCGGACGGGCGCGATCGGCGTCTACATCTCCGAGATGCTCTTCCGCTTCGGCTTCTACATGGAGTTCGTGTTCGGCGCCGCGCTCGCCGCCCGCAGCGAGACGTTCGCGCTGACCGTGATGACGGCGTCCGGACCGTCGCCGACCGCGGTCGGGCACGTCGACGGGGCGATCGTCGTCGACCCGGTGATCGGCGACCCCTACGTGCGCACGCTCATCGAGTCGGGCGTGCCGGTCGTCGCCGCGGAGCGCTGCCTGGAACCCGGCCTCACCCCGCGGGTGACGATCGAGACCGACTACCAGGGCGCCCAGCGCGACCTGCTCGACCATCTCCTCGCGCGCGGCGCGCGGCGACCGGCGCTGATCGGCATGGAGATGGACATCTCGGTCGGGCACCGACTCGACGCGATCTATCGCCGCTGGTGCGTCGAGCACGGGATCGAGCCGTGCATCCGCACGGTGCCGCTCGACCGGGTGCCGGCGGGGCTGCACGATGCCGCGCGCGAGCTGCTCACCGGGCCGCAGCCGCCGGACGCGATCCTCGGGGCCGGCGACGGCGTCGCGCTCGCGGTCCAGGCCGCAGCGCGCGATGCCGGGCGCACGGTCGGGCGCGACCTCCTCACGGCCAGCTCGGTCGACAGCGAGCCGCTGCGGCTCGTCACCCCGTCGATCACCGCGATCGACGCGCCGCCACGCGACATCGGCCGCGACGCGGCGCGAACGATGCTCGACGTCCTGCGCGGCGAGGACGTCCCGGCCGAGCTCCTGCGGCCGAAGCCGACGATCGCGCTGCGCGAGTCGACCGCGGGGATGCTCGGGGGCTGAGGGCGGCGGCGCGACGGACGACGGCGCGCTCTCCGCTCACGTAGTCTCCCGGTGCCATGCCCGCTTCCGACACCATCTCCTTCGCCCGCGGCGCACCGTCGCTCGACATCGTCGACGTCGACGGCCTGCGCGAGGCGGCCGTGCGCGCGTTCGAGAGCGACCCGGCCGGGCTGACCGCGTACGGGACCGCGATCGGCTACCCGCCGCTGCGGGCGCTGATCGCCGAGCAGCACGGCGTCGAGCCCGAGCAGGTCGTCGTCACGAACGGGTCGATGCAGGCCGACGCGTTCCTGTTCGAGACGCTGATCGAGCCGGGCGACACGGTGGTCGTCGAGAAGCCCACCTACGACCGCACGCTCCTGAGCCTCGACACGTACCGCGGCGCGAAGGTCGAGATGGTCGACCTGCAGCCCGACGGGATCGACGTCGAGCAGCTGCGCGCCCGCCTGCGCGACGGGCTGCGCCCGAAGCTCGCGCACATCATCCCGAACTTCCAGAACCCGGCCGGCTACACGCTCTCGGCCGAGAAGCGCTCGCAGCTGCTCGCGCTCGCCGAGGAGCACGACTTCCTCGTCTTCGAGGACGACCCGTACGTCGAGCTGCGCTTCCGCGGCCACCGGCTGCCCACGATGCTGTCGCTCGACCGCCACGACCGCGTCGTCTACGCGTCGTCGTACTCGAAGACGGTCTGCCCGGGCGTTCGCGTCGGCTACCTCGTCGGGCCCGCCGACCTCATCGCCCGGATCGTCAGGCGCGCGACCGACACGTACATCTCGCCGTCGATGATCTCGCAGGCGATCGTCTACGAGTTCGCGCGCAGCGGCCGCATCCGCCAGGCGATCGAGACGGTGAAGACCGCGCTGCAGGAGCGCGCCGAGCGGCTCTGCGCGGCGCTCGAGCGCGAGCTGCCGGAGGCCCGCTTCGTCGCCCCCGAGGGCGGCTACTTCCTGTGGGTGGAGCTGCCGGAGGGCACCGACGTCGCCGCCCTCTTCGAGGAGGCGGCCGAGCGCGGGGTGCTCATCGTCAAGGGCACGGACTTCCTGCTGGAGGGCGGCGAGAACACGCTGCGCCTGGCCTACTCCGGCGTCACCCCCGATCAGATCGACGAGGGCGTCCGGCGCCTCGCCGAGGCCTACCGCGCAGTCGCTCCGCCGGCCGCGTAGCCGTCGCCCTCTCGACGGACATTCGAGCAAGGATGCGCCCGGTTCTGCTGCTTTCCCCCGCCGCTGCCGATTGGATGAGGCGGTGAGTGCGCTTCTCGATCGACTCGGCCGCCTCTGCGTGCGCCGCCGGTGGCCGGTTCTCATCGTCTGCCTGCTGGTCGTCGCCGCCCTGGCGGTGGTGGCCGGCGTCCTCGGGACCCGGACCAGCGACGACTTCAGCCTGCCGGGGACCGGCAGCCAGCGCGCGACCGACATCCTCGAGAAGCACTTCCCGTCGCTGACCGAGCTCTCCAGCCCGGTCGTCTTCGAGGCGCGCGAGGGCCGCATCGACGAGGGCGCCAACCGCAAGGCGGTCGAGGCGGTCGTCAAGCGGCTCGAGGGCGTCGAGGACGTCGAGAGCGTCTCGGACCCGTTCAGCGCGACGACGGTCAGCCGCGACGGGCGGATCGCCTACACGACGGTCACGTTCTCGATGGCGCCGCAGGACCTGACGCGCGAGCTCGCCGACGACGTCGTCGACGCGACCGAGCACGAGCGCGACCGGATCCGGATCGCCGTCGGCGGGATCGTCGGCCAGCAGGCCGAGGCCCAGATCGGGGACCCGGCCGAGGCGATCGGCCTCGGTGTCGCGCTCATCGTGCTCCTGTTCACGTTCGGCACGTTCGTCGCGGCGGGGATGCCGATCCTCACCGCGCTCATCGGCCTCGGCGCCGGCCTGTCGCTCGTGACGATCCTCGGGCACGTCATCGCCGTGCCGACCGTCGGCCCGACGCTCGGCACGATGATCGGGCTCGGCGTCGGCATCGACTACGCGCTCTTCCTCATCACCCGCCACCGCCAGCACCTCGCCGCCGGGATGACCGTCGCCGAGTCGATCCCGAGGACGGTCGCGACCTCCGGCAACGCGGTCGTGTTCGCCGGCGGCACCGTCGTCATCGCGCTCTGCTCGCTGGCGCTGGCCGGCATCCCGATCGTCGCCTCGCTCGGCTACTCGGCCGCGATCGTCGTCGTCATCGCCGTCCTCGCCGCGATCACGCTGCTGCCGGCGCTGCTGGCGATCGTCGGCCGGCGCATCGACGCGCTGAAGCTGCCCGGCGTCCACCGCCGCGCCCAGAGGTCCGGCCACCACGGCTGGGCGCGCTGGGCCGACACGGTCGCCCGGCGGCCGTGGCCGTTCCTCGTGCTCGGCGTCGTCCTCCTGCTCGCGCTGACGATCCCGATGCTGTCGCTGCGGCTGGGCCAGGCCGACAACGGCACGGCCGCCAAGGGCACCGAGCAGCGGATCGCGTACGACCTGCTCGCCGAGGGGTTCGGACCCGGCTTCAACGGGCCGCTGCTGATCGCCGTCGACGGACCGCCGGACGAGGCCGCGCTGGCCAGGCTCGCGGCGGCGCTGAAGGCCGACCCGGGGATCGCCGCGGTGACGCCGCCGGTCCCCGCCCCGGACGGCCAGGCGGCGGTCATCACCGCCACCCCGACGACCGCGCCCGCGGCGCTGGAGACCGAGACGCTCGTCAAGCACCTGCGCGACGACGTCATCCCGCCGACCGGCGTCGACGCCCAGGTCGGCGGCATGACCGCGGCCGGCGTCGACCTCGCGGCGAAGATCTCCGACCGCCTGCCGCAGGTCATCCTCATCGTCATCGGGCTGAGCTTCGTCCTGCTGCTGCTCGCCTTCCGGTCGATCCTGCTGCCGATCAAGGCGGCGGTCATGAACCTCCTGTCGATCGGCGCCGCCTACGGCGTCGTGACGCTCGTCTTCCAGGAGGGCTTCGCGAACTCGCTCATCGGCCTCGGCGGGGAGCACATCCCGGTCGTGAGCTTCGTGCCGCTGATGATGTTCGCGATCCTGTTCGGCCTCTCGATGGACTACGAGGTGTTCCTCCTGAGCGCCTGCCACGAGCACTGGCAGACGGCGAGGGACGCCCGCCGGGCCGTGGTCGACGGCATCGCCTCCACCGGCCGGGTCATCACCTCGGCGGCGCTGATCATGGTCAGCGTGTTCGCCGCGTTCATGTTCAACGAGGACCCCACGGTCAAGCAGTTCGGCCTCGGCATGGCGGTCGCGGTCGCCGTCGACGCGACGATCGTCCGCTGCCTGCTCGTCCCGGCCGTCATGGTCCTGCTCGGCCGCTCGGCCTGGTGGCTGCCGGCCTGGCTGGACAAGCGGCTGCCGCACCTGTCGATCGAGGGCGAGCCGGAGCCGACGCCGGCCGCCGGCCGCGTGCCCGAGTCGGTGGCCTGACCCGGCCCGGCCGTGGGATGCTGTGGCCGTGGAGATCGGGCCCGGCACCCGCGCCCTCGTCACCGGCGCCTCCAGCGGGATCGGCCGCGCGCTCGCGCAGGCGCTGGCCGCCCGCGGGGCGCGGGTCGGGCTGCTCGCCCGCCGGCGCGACCGGCTGGAGGCGGTCGCCGACGGGCTGCCCGGCGGCCGGGAGCGCCACCCGGTCCTGGCCGCCGACGTCGCCGACCGCGACGCCGTCCACGCCGCCGTCGAGGCGTTCGCGGCGGCGACCGGCGGGCTGGAGCTCGTCGCCGCCAACGCCGGCCTGACCCACTACGGGCCGTTCGCCGAGCAGCCGGCCGAGCACGTCGTCGCGATGACCGAGGCGAACTGGTACGGGACGGTGTGGACGGTCCAGGCGGCGCTGGGGCACCTGCTGCGCGCGCCCGCCGGCCACGTCGTCGTCGTGTCGTCGGGCGGGGCGCTGCGGTCGTTCCCGTCGTCAGCGGTCTACAACGCCACGAAGGCGGCCCAGCGCGCGTTCGCCGAGGCGCTGCGCCACGAGCTGGCCGGCACCGGCGTGTCGGTGACGACGGTCTTCCCGGGCGAGATCGCCACCGCCCTGCACGATCACGAGCGCGACCGGATGCCGGACTGGTACCGGGGCGCGCAGGCGGCGACCCCCGACGAGCTGGCCGAGAAGATCGTCGCCGCGGTCCGCGAGGACCGCCGCGCCGTCCACCACCCGCCGATCGTCCGCCTGCTCGGCGCGCTGCACAACCTCTCGCCGCGGCTGAGCGATGCGCTCCTGCGGCGGATCCGCGGCGAGAGCGCGGCCCCGCGCCGCGGCTAGCTCACGTCCCGGGCGTGCGGTGGCGCGGCACCCGGTCGAGGCGCTCGGCCAGCGTCGCCAGGCGGGCCTCGGCCGCGTCGACGAACGCGCGCGTCGCCGGCGACAGGCGGGCGCCGCGCCGCCACACGAACGCGAAGTGGTCGTAGAGCGGCTCGGCGAACGGGACCCAGCCGAGCCGGTTGATGACCGAGCGCCGCTGCGCGTTCAGCGTCCCGCGCGAGCCGATCGTGATGCCGAGGCCGTCGGCGGCGAGCTCGAGCGCGACCTCCGGGTCCTCGACGTCGATCGCCGTCTCCAGGGCGACCCCGGCGCGCTGGGCCCGCTCGGCGAGCTGGCGGCGCGTCGGGTCCTGCGCGCCGTAGGTGACGTCGTAGAGGATGAGCGGCCCCTCGGCCAGCCGCGCGAACGTCATCGGCTCGCGCAGGTGGGCCGGGTCGGCCGAGCAGGCGAAGATCTCGTCGCTGATCGCCGGGTGGACCTCCAGCCCGGCGTCGTCGATCGGGAGCACGACGATCCCGGCCTCCAGCTCGCCGGCGCGGATCGCCTCGACGACCTCGGAGGAGTTCTGGCCGACGACCCGGATGCGGACCTCCGGGTGGCGGCGGTGGAAGGTCCGCACGACCGCGGCGCCGAGGAAGTAGCGCGAGGTGCCGAACGTCCCGAACGCGGCGGTCCCGGCCCGGACGTCGCGCACGTCGGCGACCGCGTCGCGCCCGGCCTCGGCCTCGGCGAGGACGCGCTCGGCGTACGGGCGCAGCGCCTCCCCGGCCTCGGTGAGGACGAGCCCGCGGCCGACGCGGTGGAAGAGCGCGACGCCGAGCTCGTCCTCCAGCCGGCGCACCTGCTCCGACAGCGACGGCTGCGCCATGTGGCGGGCCTCGGCGGCAGCCGAGAACGAGCCGTGCTCGACGGCGGCCAGGAAGTACTCGAGCTGCTGCAGCGTCATAGGCGATGCCTTGAGGTGGTCAAGATGATCAAGGCTACCGCCGGGAGCGCGGTTGGCCGATCATCCGGGCATGGTCGCCATCCTCTCCCTCATCGGCGCCACGGTCTTCGGTCTTCTCTCGGTCCGGTACGGCGTCGAGCAGCGCCCCGGGTTCGACGGCGGACCCGAGCTCCGTTGAGCGCCTTCCTCCGACTGCGGCGCGAGCAGCAGGGCACGCTGCTCTGCATGCTCGCCGCCGCGGGCTCCGGTGCGATGGGCGTCTTCGCGAAGGTCGCCTACGACGCGGGCTTCGAGGCCCGCTCCCTCCTCCTGCTGCGCTTCCTCGCCGCCGCCGCGGTCATGTGGGGCATCGTCGCGCTGCGCCGCCCCGCCCGGCCCCCGCTGCGCACCGTCCTGATCGCGGCCCTGCTGGGCGCCATCGGCTTCGCCCTGCAGGCCGGCCTCTACTTCACCAGCCTCGAGCGCATCGACGCCTCGCTGGCCGCGCTCGTCGTCTACGCCTACCCGGCGATGGTCCTGCTCGGCGCCATCGCGCTGCGCTGGGAGCGGCCGAGCGCGCTGCGCGCCGGGGCGCTCGCCCTCGCGCTGGCCGGGATCGTCGTCGTCCTCGCCGGCGGCGGCACCGGCGCGATCGACCCCGCCGGCGTCGCCTTCGCGCTCGCCGCCGCGGTCGCGTCCGCCGCCTACGTCCTGCTCGCCGACCGCACCGTCGGCGGCGTCGACCCGTTCCTGCTGTCGGCGATCATCCTCACGAGCTCCGGCGTCGCGATCGCCGGCTGGAACGCCGTCGCCGGGATGCCCGCCCTCCACGTCGGCGCGTCCGGCTGGGCCGCGATCGCCGCCGTCGTCTGCGTCTCGACGATCATGCCGGTCACCGCCTTCCTGCTCGGCCTGCGCCGCGTCGGCGCCGGCACCGCGTCGATCGTCTCGACGGTCGAGCCGGTCGTCGCCGCCGCGATGGCGATGGCGCTCCTCGGCGAGCGGCTGACCCCGCTGCAGCTCCTCGGCGCCGCCGCCGTCCTCGGCGCGATCGTGCTCGTCAACCTCCGGCGCGCGCCGCGGCCGGCGCCGCGCGTAGACTCGCGCCGTGACCCTGCCGCTGTCGCCGCCGCTCCCGCCGCAGCTCGCCCGCTCGCGGAGCAGCCTGCCCGAGGGTGACGGCTGGGCCTACGAGCCCAAGTGGGACGGCTTCCGGGCGATCGCGTTCGTCGACGGCGACGACGTCCACCTGCAGTCGCGCAACGGCAAGCCGCTGACGCGCTACTTCCCCGAGCTGCGCTTCGCCCCCGGGCGCTACGTCCTCGACGGCGAGATCGTCATCCTCAACGAGCGCGGCGGCCAGGAGTTCGACCTCCTCGGCCAGCGCATCCACCCGGCGGCGTCGCGGATCGCCAGGCTCGCCGAGGAGACGCCCGCGCGGTTCGTCGCCTTCGACCTGCTGGCCCGCGACGACGACGTGCTCCTCGAGCGGCCGCTCGACGAGCGCCGCGCCGCGCTGGAGGCGCTCGCGGGCGCGCTCGACGGGGCGTTCGACCTCACCCCGCGCGTCCACGAGGCCGACGCCGCCCGCCCGTGGCTGCGCGGCGCCGAGGGCGTCATCGCCAAGGAGCGCGACGCGCCGTACCGGCCCGGCGAGCGCACCGGGATGGTGAAGGTCAAGCGGGTGCGCACGATCGACGCGGTCGTGCTCGGCTGGCGCCCGGGCAAGGAGCCCGGGACGGTCGGCTCGCTCATCCTCGGCCTCCACGACGCCGACGGCAGGCTGCGCGTCGTCGGCCACTCGTCGGGCTTCAGCGCCAAGGAGAAGCGCGAGCTCGTCGCGAAGCTGAAGCCGTACGAGACCGGCGAGCGCGGCAGCGGCGAGCCGTCGCGCTGGAGCGCGGGCCGCGACCTCGAGTGGATCGGCCTGCGGCCCGAGCTCGTCGTCGAGGTCAGCTTCGACCACGTCAGCGACGGCCGCATCCGCCACGGCGCGAAGGTGCGGCGCTGGCGCGACGACAAGGCGCCGGCCGCCTGCACGATCGATCAGCTCGACGCCTGACCGGGCGCCGCGGCCCGCACCGCCTCGGCCGTCGCCGCGTCGGCCGGGAGGAACGCCTCGATCGACAGCTCGGCGGCGGTGATGTCGATCGCGGTGCCGAACGTCGTGATCGTCGAGATGAACGCGAGCTCGCCGTCGCCGTGGCGCAGCCGCAGCGGGACCGCGATCGCGCCGCCGCGCGGCACCTCGGGACGGCCGTCCTCGATCGGAGGCGCCGGGTAGGCGCACAGCTCCTCGTGCAGCGAGCGCAGCTGCGGGTCGCCGGTCAGCTCGACCTGGCGGGCGAGGCGCTCGAGCAGGTGGGCGCGCCACTCGGCGAGGTTCGCGATCCGGGGCGCCATCCCGTCCGGGTGCAGGGCGACGCGCAGGACGTTCGCCGGCGGGGCGAGCAGGCCGGGGTCGACGCCCTCGACGAGCAGCCCGATCCCGGCGTTGTCGGCCAGCATCTCCCAGTGGCGGTCGACGACGGCGGCCGGGTACGGCTCGTGGCCCGCGAGCACCTGGGCGACCGCGTCGCGGACCGGCTCCATGTCGGGGTCGTCGAGCGCGCGCTGCTCGCAGACGGGCGCGTGGCCGGCGGCGAGCAGGAGCTGGTTGCGCTCGCGCAGCGGCACCCCGAGCCGCTCGGCCAGGCGCAGCACGAGCCGGGCGCTGGGCCGCGCGCGGCCGGTCTCGACGAAGCTCAGGTGGCGCGGGGAGACGCCGGCGTCGAGGGCGAGGTCGAGCTGGCTGAGGCGCCGGCGGCGCCTCCAGTCGCGCAGCAGCGGCCCGACGGAGACGCGCACGCTCGTGTCGGTCATGGGCGGACCGTACCCGCGGCCGCGCGGCGCGACCATGACCTGACAGGGAATGGCGCCGCGGCGCCGCAGGCGGGAGCCTGGCGGCCATGAGCACCACCACCGCACCCGCGGCCGTCGAGACGGCGGTCGCCGACTACATCGCCGCCTGGAACGCGACGGACCCCGTCCGCCGCCGGGCGCTCGTCGCGCGGGCGTTCGCCGACGACGCCACGTACGTCGTCGACCCGCTCATGTCCGGGGACGGGCCCGAGCAGATCGACACGATGATCGCCGCCGCCCAGGCCCAGCACCCCGGGCACGCGTTCACGCTGGCCTCGGGGCCGGACGTCCACCACGACCGCGTCCGCTTCACGTGGACGCTCAGCACCCCGGCGGGGGCGCCGCTGGCCGTCGGCCTCGACGTCGCGACGGTCGCCAAGGACGGGCGCCTGCGCCACGTCACCGGCTTCCTCGACGCGCCCGCCGGCGCGTAGCGCCGGACCGGTGTCTTATACACAACTACGAGCCCACGAGACA
>JADGIB010000380.1 GCA_019683665.1 Solirubrobacteraceae bacterium | reverse complement strand
CCTAGGCGCCGCCGGGCGCGGGCGTCGCCGCGCACGACGCCGTCGGTCACGCGCGGGCGCGAACGCGATCCGGGAGTCGAGTCAGCGCGAGCGCTGGAGCTGCGCGGCGCGCTGCTCGGCGAGGACGAGGTCGTGCTCGACCATCTCGCGGACCATGTCCTCGAACGAGGTGCGCGGCCGCCAGCCGAGCTCGGCCATCGCCTTGCTCGGGTCGCCGACGAGCGGGACCGGGTCGGGCGGGCGCACGAACGCGGGGTCGACGACGACGTACTGCTCGGGGTCGAGGTCGACGACGGCGAAGGCGGTCTCGACGAGCTCGCGCACCGACCGGCTCACGCCGGTGCAGACGACGTAGTCGCCGCCCTGGTGCTGCTGGAGCATGAGCCACATCGCCTCGACGACGTCGCGGGCGTGGGCCCAGTCGCGGGTCGCGTTCAGGTCGCCGAGGCGCAGCTCGTTCGCGAGCCCGAGCTTGATCTCGGCGGCGGCGCGGGTGACCTTGCGGGTGACGAAGTCGGCCGGGCGCCGCGGCGACTCGTGGTTGTAGAGGATGCCGCTCGAGGCGTGCATCCCGTAGCGCTCGCGGTAGCTGGCGACCATGAGGTGCCCGTAGAGCTTCGCGACGCCGTACGGCGTGTGCGGCTTGAACGGGGTCGTCTCCGACTGCGGGCTCTCGTTCGTCGCGCCGAAGATCTCCGACGACGACGCCTGGTAGAGGCGGATGTGCGGGTCGATGATCCGGATCGCCTCGAGCATCGACGTCACGCCGACCGCGGTGAACTGCGCGGTCATCACCGGCTGCTTCCAGGACGCCGGGACGAACGAGGTCGCGGCGAGGTTGTAGAGCTCGTGCGGGCGCGCCTGGCTGACCGCGTCCAGGAGCGTCATCTGGTCGAGCATGTCGCCCTGGACGAGGCGGATCTCGCTGCGGATGTGCTCGATCAGGGGGAACCGCTCGTTCGTCGAGCGGCGGACCATGCCCCAGACCTCGTACCCCTTCTCCAGGAGGAGCTCTGCCAGGTAGGAGCCGTCCTGCCCGGAGATGCCTGTGATGAGGGCGCGCGGCACTGACGGGGGATTCTATCGCCGGGGACCGTGGCTACGATGCGGCTCGTGACCCCGCCTCCCAAGAAGGCCCTGATCACCGGCATCACGGGCCAGGACGGCTCCTATCTCGCCGAGCAGCTCCTCGAGAAGGGCTACGAGGTGCACGGCCTCATCCGCCGCTCCTCGTCGTTCAACACCGAGCGCATCGACCAGCTCTACCGCGACCCGCACGAGGAGCAGGTCCGCCTCAAGCTGCATCACGGCGATCTCAGCGAGTCGAGCCGGCTCGTCCGCCTCATCTACGAGCTGCAGCCGGACGAGGTCTACCACCTGGGCGCCCAGTCGCACGTGCGCGTGAGCTTCGACATCCCCGAGTACACGGCCGACGTGACCGGGATGGGCACGGTCCGCCTGCTGGAGGCGATCCGCGACGCGGGCGTCACGCCGCGCTTCTACCAGGCGTCCTCGTCGGAGATGTTCGGCTCCTCGCCGCCGCCGCAGAACGAGCAGACGCCGTTCCACCCGCGCAGCCCGTACGCGGTCGCGAAGGTCGCCGCCTACTGGATCACGGTCAACTACCGCGAGTCCTACGGGCTGTTCGCCTGCAACGGGATCCTCTTCAACCACGAGAGCCCGCGCCGCGGCGAGACGTTCGTCACGCGCAAGATCACGCGCGCGCTCGCCCGCATCCACGCCGGGCTGCAGGACAAGCTCTACCTGGGCAACCTCGACGCCAGGCGCGACTGGGGCTACGCGCCCGACTACACCGACGCGATGTGGCGGATGCTCCAGGCCGACGAGCCCGACGACTACGTGATCGCGACGGGCGAGTCGCACTCGGTGCGCGAGTTCCTCGACGTCGCCGCCGCCCACCTCGGGATCAACTGGGAGGACGTCGTCGAGATCGACCCGCGCTACTACCGCCCGGCCGAGGTCGACGCGCTCTGCGGCGACTACTCGAAGGCGCGCGAGAAGCTCGGGTGGGAGCCGACCGTGACGTTCGAGGAGCTCGTGAAGATCATGGTCGACGCTGACGTCAAGCTGCTCGAGGACCAGCTCGCCGGCCGCGGCGTGCGCCTGACCTGATGACGGAGCCGAGCCGCGAGTTCTGGGCCGGCCGGCGCACGGTCGTCACCGGCGGCGCCGGGTTCCTCGGCCGGTTCGTCGTCCGGCGCCTCGAGGCGCTCGGCGCCGAGGTGTCGGTCCCGCTGTCGTCCGAGTGCGACCTGCGCGACGCCGCCGCCTGCCGCGCCGCGTTCGAGGGCGCCCAGATCGTCATCCACCTGGCGGCGCGCGTGGGCGGCATCGGCTTCAACCGCCGCAACCCGGCCCCGCTCGTCTACGACAACATGCTCATGGCGGCCAACGTCTTCGAGCAGGCGCGCCTGGCCGGGGTCGAGAAGCTCGTGTCGGCCTGCACGGTCTGCGCCTACCCGAAGATCCTGCCGGTCCCGTTCCGCGAGAACGACCTCTGGAACGGCTACCCGGAGGAGACCAACGCGCCGTACGGGCTGGCGAAGAAGATGATGCTCGTGCTGTCCGACGCCTACCGGCGCCAGTACGGGTTCGACTCCGTCGTGCCGATCGTGGCCAACCTCTACGGGCCGGGCGACAACTTCGACCTCGAGGACTCGCACGTCATCGCGGCGATGATCCGCAAGTACGTCGAGGCGCGCGACCGCGGCGACGACCGCGTCGTCCTGTGGGGGACCGGCACCCCGTCGCGCGAGTTCCTCTACGTCGACGACGCCGCCCG
>JADGIB010000379.1 GCA_019683665.1 Solirubrobacteraceae bacterium | reverse complement strand
CTGCCGGGCGGCGCCCGAGACGCTGGCCGAGCGCGCCCGGCGGCGCGCCCGCGACCCGCAGCGGGTCTCGGACGCCGACGAGGACGTCGCGCGCCGGCTCGCCGCCGCGTTCGCGGCGCCGGCGCCGGAGGAGCCGGGATGGGACGCGGTCGTCACCGTGGCGACCGACGAGGGGGACGCGCTCGCGGCCGCGGCCGCGGCGCTCGACGGAGGACCGTGTCCGGCGCGGCCGAGCTGACGCCGTCCCCCGCGCCGCCGACCGCCGGGCTGAGCGAGGCCGAGGCGCAGCGCCGCCTGCAGGCGCGCGGCCCGATCCGCCGGGAGGCGGGCAGCCGCTCGTACGCCTCGATCGTCCGCTCGAACGTCTTCACCGTCTTCAACGCGATCCTCGCCGGGTTCGGCATCGTCACGCTCGTCTTCGCCGACTGGCGCGACGCGCTGTTCCTCGGGATCCTCGTCGCGAACACGGCGATCGGCATCACCCAGGAGGTGCGGGCCAAGCGCGCGCTCGACCGGCTCGCGCTCCTCGTCGCGCCGCGCGCGACCGTCGTGCGCGACGGCGCCGCCCGCCAGGTCGCGCCCGAGGAGGTCGTCGAGGGCGACCTCGTCCGCCTCCAGGCCGGCGACCAGATCGTCGTCGACGGCGAGGTCGTCGCCGCGACCGACCTGCGCCTCGACGAGTCGATCCTCACCGGCGAGTCGGAGCCGATCACCCGCGGGGCCGGCGACACCGTCCACTCGGGCGCGTTCGTCGTCGAGGGCAGCGGGGAGATCGTCGTCACCGCCGTCGGCGACGACAGCTACGCCCAGCGGCTGCTCGGCGAGGCGCGCGCGTTCCGCCACCCGCGCTCGCCGCTGGAGGTCGCCGTCAACCGGCTCCTGCTCGCGCTCGTCGGGCTCGTCGTCGTGCTCGGGGCGATCCTCGGCTACGCGCTCTGGCACCGCCAGGCCGACCGCAGCGAGGCGGTCGAGACCGCGGCGGCCGGCGTCGTCAGCCTCGTGCCCGAGGGGCTCGTCGTCCTCGTCAGCCTCACGTACGCGGTCGCCTCCCTGAAGATGGCCCGCCGCGGCGTGCTCGCCCAGCAGCTGAACGCGATCGAGTCGCTCGCGTCGGCGAACGTCGTCTGCGTCGACAAGACCGGCACGCTCACCGAGGCGGCGCTGCGCGTCGTCGCGACCGTCCCCGCCGCCGGGGTCGAGCCGGCCGGCCTCGAGGGGGCGCTGCGCCGCTACGCGGCGGCCTCCTCGGTGCGCAACGCGACGCTCACCGCGATCGCCGAGGCACTCCCCGCCGAGGGGCCCGCGACCCCCGACGAGGAGGTGCCGTTCGCGTCGCGCCGGCGCTGGAGCGCCGTCCGCCTCGGCGACGAGACGCTCGTCCTCGGCGCCCCCGAGCGGTTCGACCTCGGCCCGCTCGAGGCCGACGCCGCCCGCGAGCGCGACCGGGGCCGGCGCGTCGTCGCGATCGCCTCGACGCCGGCGCCGGCGCAGGAGGGGCCCGACGGCGCCCCGCCGCCGGGCTGCCGGGTCCTCGGGCTCGTCGTCCTCGCCGAGCGGCTGCGCCCGCAGACGCGCGACACGGTCGAGTTCCTGCTCAGCCAGAACGTCGAGATCAAGGTCCTGTCGGGCGACAACCCGCAGACGGTCGCGGCGATCGCCGCCGACGCCGGGATCCCGGTCGGGGAGGTCCTCACCGGCGCCGACCTGCCGCAGGACCCGGGCCTGCTGCGCGAGACCGTCCAGCGCGTCGGGGTCGTCGGACGCGTCGCGCCCGAGGACAAGCGCCGCTTCGTCGAGGCGCTGCGCGAGTCGGGCCGCTACGTCGCGATGATCGGCGACGGCGTCAACGACGTGCCGGCGCTGAAGGCGTCGCGGCTGGCGATCGCCCAGGGCACCGGCGCCCAGATGGCGCGCGGGGTCTCCGACCTCGTGCTCGTCAACGGCGACTTCGCCGCGGTCCCGGCGCTCGTCGCCGAGGGCCGCCAGACGCTGCGCAACCTCCAGCGGGTCGCGCGCCTGTACGTGACGAAGTCGTCGTTCGCGGCGTTCCTGATCCTCGTCATCGGGATCACGTCGACCGCGTACCCGCTGCTGCCGCGCCACTTCAGCCTCGCGGCCGCGCTGACGATCGGCATCCCGACGTTCTTCCTCGCGCTCGCCCCGAGCACCGGCCCGTGGCGGCCCGACGGGTTCGGGCGCAACGTCGCCGCGTTCGCGCTGCCCGCCGGCGTCCTCACCGGGGTCGGGGTCGTCGCCAGCTACCTGTTCGCCCTCTACGACCTCGACCTCGACGTGACCGAGGCGCGCACGACGGCGACGACCGTGCTCGTCGCCGTCGGCCTCTACCTCGTCGTCGAGCTGGAGCGCTCCAGCCGCGGTGCGCGCGGGCGGCTGCTCGTCAGCGGCATGTGCGCGCTGCTCGGCCTCGGGTACGTCCTCACCCTCGTGCTCCCGTTCGCGCGCGACTTCTTCGACCTCGCGCTGCCGTCGGTGGCGATCGGCCTGACCGCCGCGGGCGGGGCGGCGATCTCGATCGCGGCGATCTGGCTGGCGCGGCTGCCGGCCACCGCGACGGGTGACGGGGACGGCCCCGCCGGGTAGCTGACCCGGCGTGCGCGTGCTCGTCGTCAACGCCGGCTCCAGCAGCCTCAAGCACGCGCTCGTCGAGGAGCCCGGCGGGCGCGTCCTCGACGCGGGCGTCGAGCGCTGGGACCCGGGCGGCGGCGCGCCCCGCCACGGCGCGGCGCTGCGCGCCGCGCTGGCCGGGGCGGCCGCGGACGGGGTCGACGCCGTCGGCCACCGGGT
>JADGIB010000378.1 GCA_019683665.1 Solirubrobacteraceae bacterium | reverse complement strand
AGCGTCAGGGCGCCGAAGGCGAGGGCGGCGCCGACGAGGAAGCGGGGGTCGACGCGACCGCGCGAGCCCATCGCCAGCGCGCCGATGATCGAGCCGGCGGCCAGCGCGCTGGTGAGCGCCGCGTACGCGCTCGCGGTGCCGTCGAACGTGTAGCGGGCCAGGAGCGGCAGGACGGTGGGGAAGTTGAACGAGAGCGTGCCGATCACGGCCATCATCGCCAGCGGCAGGCGCAGTCCGGGGGTGGCGGCGACGTAGCGCAGCGCCTCGCGCAGCTGGCCGGACTCGCGGCGGGCGGGCGGCGCGGGCTGCAGGGCGCGCGGGTCCATCCGCCGCAGCGCGACGAGCATGGCCGCGTAGGAGAGCGCGTTGAGCGCGAAGCAGGGGCCGACGCCGCCGACGGCGATGATCGCCGCCGCGAGGCCCGGGCCGGCGATGCGCGAGCCGTGCAGGAGCACGCTGTTGAGGCCGACGGCGTTGACGACGCGGTCGGGCCCGACGACCTCGGGCACGAACGCCTGGCGGGCGGGGTTGTCGAGCGCGATCACGACGCCGCACAGGAAGACGAGGACGATGACCATCCACGCCTCGATCACGCCGGTGGCGACGAGCGCGAAGAGGGCCAGCGACGGGAGCGCGAGCAGCGCCTGGGTGATCATCAGCAGGCGGCGCTTGGGGAAGCGGTCGGCGAGCAGGCCGCCCCAGGCGCCGAGCAGCAGCAGCGGCAGGAACTGGGCGGCGGCGGTGAGGCCGACGGCGGTGCCGCTGCCGGTGAGGTGCAGCACGAGCCACATCGCCGCGACGTTCTGCATCCAGTTGCCGGAGACCGAGACGGCCTGGCCGGCGAAGAAGCGGCGGTAGTTCGGGATCGACAGGGAGGCGACCGAGCGGCGCAGGGCGGCGCTCACCGGCCGTCCTCCTCCTCGTCGAGCATCCGCTCGAGGATCGCCGCGGCGCGGTCGAGCGTCGCCAGCTCGCCGGCGTCGAGGCGGCGCATCCGCTGGGCCAGGAAGGCGTCCTTGCGGGTGCGGACCTCGCGCAGCAGCCGCCGGCCCTCGTCGGTGATCGAGACGAGGCTGCTGCGCCCGTCGTCGGGGTCGGGCGCGCGGTCGACGAGCCCCTCGGCCTCGAGACGGCCGAGCAGGCGCGCGACGGTCGGGCGCTGGATGCGCTCGTGCGCGGCCAGCTCGCTGGGGGTGAGCGGCCCGTGGCGCTCGATCGTGGCCAGCGCGGCGGTCTGGGTCGGCGACAGCCCGGCGCCGGCCTCCTGGCGGAGGCGGCGGTGGGTGCGCGCGATCGTGATGCGCAGGTGGGCGGCGATCGCCGAAGTGGTTGCCATCGCTAATTAGCGTAGCGAACTACTTCGCCGCCGCCGGGTGCGGGGGGCGCGGGGGGGCCGCGCCGCCCCCGCCCCCCACCCGGGGGGGGGGGGGGGGGGGGGGGGGGGGGGGCCGCCCCCCCGCGACGGTGCGCCGGGTCCCGCGCCGCGGCGGCGGAGGACCCGGCGGACGCGGATCGGCGGTCGCGCCGCTAGGCCGCGACCTTCGGGTGCCAGCCGCGGCCCTCCTTGCGGACGAGCCCGTCCTGCTCGAGCCCGGGGAGGACGCGGTACAGGTAGTTCTGCTTGATCCCCATCTGCTCGGCGAGCTCGGGGATCGTGATCCCGGGGTTCGCCTGCACGAGCTCGAGCGCCTGCTTGGCGCGGGTGCCCGTCCCGCGCGGACGCCCGCGGCGCCCGCTGTCGCCGGCCGGCGGCCACGCCGTTCGTGCCGACTCCCTCCAGCGCCCCCAGCGCGGCCTCCAGCCGCTGGTACTCGTCCACGAGCGGGCGCAGCTCCTCCAGGCGGGCCGCGATCTCGCGCTTCTTCTCATCAAGGAAATCGGCCATGAGTGTGAGTGTAACCCGAAGCCCGATTCACACAATGAACGTTGCGCCTTCCCGTGCGATCTCCACGTGCTCGCGGCCGAAGCCGAGACGTGCCTCTTCCATCACCCACCGCTCGCCCAGCTCGTCGGGGAAATGGGTGACGACGAGTCGGCGCGCGCCCGCGCGCCGCGCGTGCTCGCCGGCCTCGCGCGGCGTCAGATGGCCGCGCGGCTCCGCGTGCTCCGGGTGCGCCAGCGTGGCCTCGACCATGAGCAGGTCGGTGCCGCGGGCGAACGCGACGAGCTCGTCGCACGGACGGCAGTCGGCGCCGTAGGTGAAACGCCCGCCGTCGGCGTCGCGCACTTCGATCGCCCACGTGGGCACGAAATGGGGAACGGAGTGAAAGCGAATCTTGAGTGTTCCGATTTCCAGCACATCGCTCGGGTCGTACTCGCACACGTCGAACGCGCGCTCGACGAGGTCGTCGGAGCCCCACGCGCCGGTGACGCGGCGCAGCGTCTCGCGCGCCCCCGGCGGGGCGAGCAGCCGCGGCCGCCCGGGGACGGGCGCCGGCGCCCGGCGCGGCGCGTAGGCGAGCGCGTACGCGTACGGGACGAGGTCGAGGAAGTGGTCGGCGTGCAGGTGGCTGACGACGACCGCGTCGACCGCGGCGTAGTCGACCCGCTCGCGCAGCTTGCCGAACACGCCGTTGCCGCAGTCGACGAGCAGGCGGGTCGTCTCGCCGCCGCGCGAGCCCTCGACGAGGTACCCGCTGCAGGCGCCGCCCGCGTCCTGCCAGGCCGGGGACTTGCCGAGGACCGTGATGCGCACCCGCCGGGACGATAACGGCGCGCTAGCTGAGCTGCTCACGGACCTGCTGAACGGCTGAGAGGGGAAGCGTCCGGCCTCCGACGGAGGCTTTCGGTCACCACGACTGAAGGCTCCGA
>JADGIB010000038.1 GCA_019683665.1 Solirubrobacteraceae bacterium | reverse complement strand
GGTCGTGCCGGCGGCGGCGGCGCGGCCGGCCCGCGCGGGGCGCCGGCGCGCCGCGCCCGGCCCGTCAGGCGAGCGTGACCGCGACGCCCGCCGCGCTCCCGAGCCAGAGGCAGGGCGCGAACGGCATCGTCGCCGCGCGCGCGGCGCGCAGGCCGCGGGCGGCGAGGACGCCGACGCCGTAGAGCCCGCCGGCCGCGAACGCGACGGCGAGCGCGACCGCTGCACCGCCGCCGAGGCAGAGGCCGATCACCGCGGCGAGCTTCGCGTCGCCCATCCCCATCCCGTCCGGGCGCCAGAGCGCGGCGGCGAGCAGGAGCCCGCCCGCGGCCGCGCCCGCGGCCAGCCGCCCCGGCTGCCCGGCCGGGTCGAGGAGGAGGCCGAGCGCGAGCGCGCCGAGCGCGCCCGCGCCGGTCAGCCCGTTCGGGATCACCCGCCGCCGAAGGTCGACGGCCGTCGCCGCCGCGCCCACGGCCAGCAGCAGCGCGCCGAGCGTGACCGCGTCCGCGCTCACCGCGCCCCCAGCCCGGCGGCCAGGAACGCGTCCGCGCGCCCCGCGGCGACCTCGACGACCGACCGCGCCCGCCGGAACGAGCGCACCCGCCACGGCCGCACGCCGCGGTCGATCCGCACCACGCGGCCGTCGCCGTCGAGCCACACGAGGTCGAGGGCGAAGCGCATCCCGGCCGTGTGCACCGACCGGCACGGCGACAGGTGCAGGCCGGCGCCGGGCGGGAGGGCGTCGAGGCGGGCCAGGCCGCGGCGGCGGGCCCGGGCGGTCGTCGCGGCGTGGACGACGAGGCCGCCGGGCAGCGTCCGGGCCGGCAGCTCGAGGAGGCGGGCGGCGCCGGTCGCGGCGGCGGCGGGCGCGGGGGAGAGCGGGGCGTCCATGTGCCGACGAGGCGCCCGGCCGCGGGCCCTCGCCCCCCGGCGGCCGCCGTGCGCCGCCACGGACCAGAACGGCGGTGTCCCGTTGTCCGGACGGCAGCACCGGGGACCGCGATCTGGCCGTCGCTACCGTGTCCCGAGCGCACCCATGCGACGGACAGGAGGAGTGATCTCGACCATCATGGCCACCACGGAGCCGATCTCCCAGGACGCGCAGTCGCTGCAGGAGCTGGCGCGTCGTCATCTGTGGCTGCACTTCAGCCGGATGGGCGCCTATGACGCCGAGCACGAGATCCCCGTGATCGTGCGCGGCGAGGGCTGCCACGTGTACGACGACCGCGGGCGGCGGTACCTCGACGGGCTGAGCGCGCTGTTCTGCGTGAACATCGGCCACGGGCGGGCGGACATCGCGCAGGCGGGGGCCGACCAGGCCCGGGAGCTGGGGTTCTTCACGAACTGGTCGTACGCGCATCCGCGGGCGATCGAGCTGGCGGCCCGGATCGCCGACCTGGCGCCGGGCGACCTGAACCGGGTGTTCTTCACCAGCGGCGGCAGCGAGTCGGTGGAGTCGGCGCTGAAGCTGGCGCGCCACTACCACAAGCTGACCGGGCACCCGAACAAGACGAAGGTGATCGCCCGCGAGGTCGCCTACCACGGCACGAGCCTGGGGGCGCTGTCGGCGACGGGGATCACGGCGATCCGCCAGCCGTACGAGCCGTTCACCCCGGGCGGCTGCCACGTGCCGAACACGAACCTGTACCGGCTCAAGCCCGGCTACGGCGCCGAGACGCTGGCCGAGGCGGTGGCCGAGCGGATCGAGTTCGAGGGGCCCGACACGGTCGCGGCGGTGATCATGGAGCCCGTCCAGAACGCGGGCGGGTGCTTCACCCCGCCCGACGGCTACTTCCAGCGCATCCGCGAGATCTGCGACGAGTACGACGTGCTGATGATCTCCGACGAGGTCATCTGCTCGTGGGGGCGGCTGGGCGAGTGGTTCGGCGCCCAGCGCTACGGCTACCAGCCCGACATCATCACGACGGCCAAGGGCATCACCTCCGCCTACGCGCCGCTGGGGGCGATGATCGTCTCCGACCGCATCGCCGAGCCGTTCCTCCAGGGGACGAGCTCGTTCACCCACGGCTTCACGTTCGCCGGGCACCCGATCGCCTGCGCGGTCGCGCTGGCCAACATCGACGCGATGGAGCGCGAGGGCGTGCTCGACAACGTCCGCGCCAACGAGCAGGCGTTCCGCGACATGCTCGAGTCGCTGCGCGACATCCCGATCGTCGGCGACGTCCGCGGCGCCGGCTACTTCCACGCGATCGAGCTCGTCAAGGACCGCGAGACGAAGGCGTCCTTCGACGACGACGAGTCCGAGTGGCTGCTGCGCGGCTTCCTCTCCGGCGAGCTGTACCGCCGCGGCCTCATCTGCCGCGCCGACGACCGCGGCGACCCGGTCATCCAGCTCTCCCCGCCGCTCATCGCCGGCCCCGACGAGTTCGCCGAGATCGAGTCGATCCTGCGCCCCACGCTCGAGGACGCGTGGGCCCAGGTCCAGCGACGGCGCTGAGGCGATGCTCACCGTCCGGGACCTCGTCCGCGACCTCGGGCTCGAGCTGCTGTCGGGCCGCGACGCGGCGGGGTCCCCGCTGCGGTGGGTGCACATCTCCGAGGAGCCCGACCCGACGCCGTGGCTGTCGGGCGGCGAGCTGCTGCTCTGCAGCGGCCTCGGGCTCGGCGACGCCGAGGCGCAGCGCGGCTACGTCGAGCGGCTCGTCGACCACGGCGTGGCCGGGCTCGGGTTCGGGGTCACGCCGGAGCGGCCGTCGACGCCGGGGCCGCTGCTGGACGCGGCGGCCGAGCTCGGCTTCCCGGTGTTCGAGGTGCCGCCGGAGATGCCGTTCATCGCGGTCACCGAGCGCGCGTTCTCGACGATCGTCAACGACAACTACGCGGTCCTGCGCCGCTCGATCTCGGCCGTCGAGCGCCTGCAGCGGCTCGTCCTGTCGGAGCGCGGGCTCGACGCGATCGCCGGGGTCCTCGCCTCGCTGCTCGGCGGGGCGGTCCTCATCGCCGACGGCCGCGGGCAGTGGCTGGCCCGGCGCACGTTCCGGCGCGAGCTCGGCGAGGACGTCGCGGCCCGCCTGGCCGACCGGCTGCACGCGCACGCGCGCGCGCGGGTCGTCGAGGAGATCGTCCCCGACGACCCCGAGCTGGCCGGCCGCGCGCTCGTCCTGTCCGTCGGCGCCACCGGCGACCCCGGGCGCCGGGCGGACGCGGCCCCGCACGCCTGGGTCGTCGCGGTGAAGGACGCCGGCGGCCTGGACGAGTTCGACCGCCTGCTCCTGCACCAGGCCACGACCGTCGTCGCGCTCGAGCTCCTGCGCCGCCGCGTCGCCGGCTCGACCGAGCGGCGGCTCGCCGGGGACGTCCTCAGCTCGCTCGCCGCGGGCGAGCTGCGCGGCGCCGAGCTCGCCCGCCGCCTCGAGCCGTTCGGGATCGGCGACCGGGTCGCCGCGCTCGCGCTCACCTCGCAGGGGCCGCCCGCCCGCCTCGAGGACGCGGTCGAGGCCGCGCTGCGCGACGAGGCCGTCGACGGCCTCGTCGCCCGCACCGGGCCGCTCGTCTGCGCGCTCGTCCCCGGCTACCCGGAGGACGAGGTCGTCGAGCTGGCCGGGCGCGTCGCCGCCCGGGCCCACGAGGCGCTCGGCGCCGACGCGCGGGTGGCGGTCGGCGCCGGCCGCCCGGTCGACGCGGGGGAGGCGCGGCGGGCCTACCACGAGGCGCGCTGGGCGCTCGAGGCGCGCGCGCTCGCCGCGGGCACGGCGCCCGACGGCTCCGACGGGGCCCGGCGCAACGGCCGCGCGGGCAGGGGCCGCAACGGCGACGGGCGCGACGGCGGCCGCCCGCACGGGCACGCGGCGGCCCCGGCCGCCGCCGCGGGGCCGCCGGCCGTGGCGACCCACCGCGACCTCGGCTCCTTCCAGCTGCTGCTCTCGCTGCAGGACAGCGAGGCGCTGCGCCTCTACTGCGACTCCCTGCTCGGCCCGCTCGAGGACGGCGAGGGCGCCCGGCAACGAGCTGCTGCGCTCGCTCGAGGCGTTCATCGAGTGCAACGGCCAGTGGGAGACCGCCGCCCGCCGCCTCTACTGCCACCGCCACACGCTCCGCTACCGGGTCCGGCGCATCGAGGAGCTCACCGGCCGCGACCTGTCGTCGGCCCGCGACCGCATCGAGTTCTGGCTGGCGCTGCGCGGCCGCGAGCTCGCGGCGCGGCCGGCGGCCGTCCGCTGACGGCGGTCAGACCGGCCGCGGGAACGGCCGCGTGCGCAGGACGATCCGCGTCTCGGTGACGGCGGCGCCGGCGCGGCGCAGCGCGCGGACCGTGTGGTCGAGGTCGTCGGCGTCGCGGCAGGCGACCCGCACCTGGTAGTCGTAGCGGCCGGTCAGGAACGTGAGCTCGCGCACCGGCGCCAGCTGGGCGAGCGCGGCCTCGAAGCGGTCGGGGTCGACCGACGACCCGAGCCGCAGGTCGATGAGCGCCTCCAGGCCGCGCCCGATCGCGCCGAAGTCGACGGTCGCGGCGAACCCGGTGATGACGCCGGCGTCGACCAGCCGCCGCACCCGCGGGCCGACCGCATGCGGGGTGAGGCCGACGAGCTCGCCGAGCTGCGTGTAGGTCGCGCGTCCGTTTCGGATCAGCTCGCTGAGGATCTGCCGGTCGATGTCGTCGAGCGCGACCGATCTCACAGCTTCCTAAGCTACCGATGACAGAGGTGGCCATGCGCGGAGATGATCCGCACATGACTGTCATCGGCGTGCCCACCGAGATCAAGCAGGACGAGTACCGCGTCGCGCTCACGCCCTCCGGCGTGCGCGAGCTCACCGACCGCGGCCACGAGGTCGTCATCCAGGCCGGCGCCGGCGTCGGCTCGGCGATCGACGACGCCGCCTACGCCGAGCAGGGGGCTCGGATCGTCCCGGACGCCGATGCCGTCTTCGCCGAGGCGAGCCTCATCGTCAAGGTCAAGGAGCCGCAGCCCGAGGAGGTCGCGCGCCTGCGGCCCGAGCACACGCTCTTCACCTACCTCCACCTCGCGCCCGACCCCGAGCTGACCCGCGGCCTCATGGGCTCCGGCGCGACCTGCATCGCCTACGAGACGGTCACCGACGCGCGCGGCCGGCTGCCGCTGCTGGCGCCGATGAGCGAGGTCGCCGGCAAGATCGCCACGCAGGCCGGCGCGTTCATGCTCGAGAAGCCGCTCGGCGGCCGCGGCCTGCTGCTCGGCGGCGTTCCCGGCGTCGCCGCCGGCAAGGTCATGGTCATCGGCGGCGGCGTCGTCGGCCAGAACGCGGCCGAGATCGCCGTCGGCCTCGGCGCCGAGACCTACGTCTACGACCGCTCGATCGACCGCCTGCGCGAGCTCGAGGTCCTCCTCAACGGCCGCGTCTCGACCTGCTTCGCCTCGACGCTGGAGATCGAGGAGCGCCTGCCCGAGATGGACCTCGTCATCGGCGCGGTGCTCGTCCACGGCGCCAAGGCCCCGCACGTCATCACCCGCGAGCAGCTCAGGCTCATGAAGCCGGGCGCCGTGCTCGTCGACGTCTCGATCGACCAGGGCGGCTGCTTCGAGACCTCGCGCCCGACGACGCACACCGACCCGACGTACGAGGTCGACGGCGTCACCCACTACTGCGTGACGAACATGCCGGGCGCGGTGCCGATCACCTCGACCTACGCGCTGACCAACGCGACGATGCCCTACGTCGTCAAGCTCGCCGACCAGGGCGTGGACGCGCTGCGGGAGGACCCGGGCTTCCTCGCCGGGCTGAACGTCTGCGGCGGGAAGGTCACCTGCGCGCCGGTCGCCGAGGCCGTCGGCGTCGAGTCGGTCGACCCGGCCGTCGCGCTCGCCTAGCCCCGCTCACACCCGCGGCAGCCGGCGCTCCAGCCAGCGGTCGAGCGTCGCGGCGAAGGTGGCGGTCAGGTGGTACGTGTTGCGGTAGACGAGCACGTTGCCGATGACCGACGGGTACGTCCCCTGCGGGCACAGCAGCGGCACCGGGTCGATGAGCCGGACGCCGCGGACGCGGCGGGCCGCGCGCGCGTCGAACGCGAGGTCGCTGGGCCGGTCGGGCGCGAACGCGCACCGGTCCAGCGACTCGAGGTTGGCGGCGACGCAGTCGATCGGGTCGAACGGCAGCCGCGGCTGGTCGCGGATGACCGCCACCTTCGCGCCGGTCGCCTTCAGGCGGCGCAGCGTCCGCACCATGCCGCGCTCGAGGAGGGGCTGGCTGGCCTTGCGGCTCAGGCGGTCGCCGTCGGCGTCGCGCACCTGGTAGCGGCCCAGCGTCCCGGTCGTGACGACGACGAGCGCGGGCCGCGTGCGCTCGATGCGCCGCAGCGTGTGCTCCCGCCAGCGGTCGCACCGGGGCCGCAGGGCGACGAGCGCGACCGTGCACCCCGCGCGCGTCAGGCTCTCCAGCCGCCAGCCGCGGCGCTGCGCGAGCGCGATCATCCCGGGCGCGTACTGGAGGCCGTGGGAGTCGCCGAAGAGGACGACGGTCGTGTCAGAGCGCAGGTCGCCGTAGGCGCACGCGGGCGACTCGACGCGGTCGTCGCCCTTGATGTGGCAGCCCTCCTCGAACGGGCGCCCGCGGTCGTCCTCGGCCCGGGTCAGGTCGGGGCGGATCGCCTCGGCCCGCTGCTGGGGCGGCTCGCCCCGCTCGAGCACGCGCGCGCCGGGGGCCTCCTTGCCGCTGGCCACCGGCACGCGCGGCTGGACCGCCGAGAGCGTCACCGCGAGGGCGAGCGCGGTGACGGTGAACGCGGCGCCGATCCGCAGCGACAGGCCGGGCCGGCCGGCCAGCGTCGGCGAGCGCCGGAAGCGCTCCTCGACCAGGTGGTGGGAGACGATCGTCGGCACCCACGCCGCGAGCGTGACGAGGACGCTCTCGGTGACGCTCAGCGGGCCCAGGACCTTGGCCGCGAACACGAGCGCCGGCCAGTGCCAGAGGTACCAGGCGTAGGAGATCCGGCCGAGGTACTGCAGCGGCGGCAGCGAGAACAGCCGGATCGGCGCGGTCGCGGTGACCGCGGTGCCGGCGACGATCCACGCCGCCGTGGCCAGCGTCGGGACGAGCGCGTACCAGCCCGGGTACGGGATGTCGTCGCGGAACGTGAGCGTCATCCACGCGAGCGCCGCGATCGCCCCGCCGCTCAGCAGCGTGGCCAGCGCCCGCGGCATCCGCAGGCCCGCCGGCAGGATGAGCGCGAGCGCGCACCCGACGCCGAGCTCCCAGCCGCGCGCCAGCGTCGAGAAGTACGCCTGCTGGGCGGCCGCCTCGCTGAACCAGACGCCGTAGGCGAACGAGCCGATCGTGAGCGTGCCGACGAGCACGGCCAGCAGGCCGCGGTGGCCCAGGCCGCGGCGCCGCGCCACGGTGAGCGCGCCGAGCACCAACAGCGGCCACACGAGGTAGAACTGCTCCTCGACCGACAGCGACCAGTAGTGCTGGACGGGGGAGACGCTCGGGTCCTCGAAGGCGAAGTAGTCGACCGCCTGGGCCATGAACCGCCAGTTGACGACGTAGAGGGCGGCGGCGATGACGTCGCCCGAGACCTCCTCGGTGCGCACCGACGAGAAGAGGGCGAGCGCGCCGGCGAGGATCACGACGAGCACGGTCACCGCCAGCGGGAGCAGCCGCCGCGCGCGCCGCGCGTAGAAGGCGACGATCGAGACCGTGCCGGTCCGGTCGATCTCGGCCAGGATCAGGCCGGTGATGAGGAAGCCCGACAGGACGAAGAAGACGTCCAGCCCGACGAACCCGCCCTCCGCCCACGGCACGCTCGCATGGCACAGGAGGACGAGGACCAGGGCGAAGCCGCGGATGCCCTGGACGTCCAGCCGGAAGCCGCTGTCGGTGAGCGCGCCCGAGCGCGGCGCGCCCGCCTCCCGCTGTCGTGTCGTCGCCGGCACGCGCTGCCACACCATAGGCGAGGCCGTTCCCGTCCCCGCCGCCGATGATGCGCTGCTACGCTTCACGGTCGCATGCCCACGACCTCGCAGCTGATCCGCAAGGGCCGCAAGGCCAAGCCCAAGAAGCTCGCGACCCCCGGCCTGAAGTCCGGCCAGGGTCGCAAGAAGCAGGTCGCCGCGCCCCAGCGCCGCGGCGTCTGCACGCGCGTCTTCACGACGACCCCGAAGAAGCCGAACTCCGCCCTGCGCAAGGTGGCGCGAGTCCGCATCACCGGGTCGATGGAGGTCACCGCGTACATCCCGGGCGAGGGCCACAACCTCCAGGAGCACTCGGTCGTGCTCGTCCGCGGCGGCCGCGTCAAGGACCTTCCGGGCGTGCGCTACAAGGTCGTGCGCGGCACGCTCGACGCCGCCGGCGTGAGCGATCGCAAGAAGGCCCGCTCCCAGTACGGCGTCAAGAAGAAGTAGAGCCATGCCCCGTCGCGCAGCCGCTCAGATCCGGCCGATCGAGCCGGACCCCGTCTACCGCTCCCGCCTCGTCCAGCAGGTGATCAACAAGGTCATGCTGGACGGCAAGAAGTCGACCGCCGAGCGCATCGTCTACGACGCGCTGGCGATCATCGGCGAGCGCACCGGCAAGGATCCGGTCGAGGCCCTGGAGCAGTCGATCAAGGCGCTCACCCCCGTGCTCGAGGTTCGCTCCCGCCGCGTCGGCGGCGCGACCTACCAGGTGCCGGTCGAGGTGCCCCAGCGCCGCGCCCGCACGCTCGCCGTCCGCTGGCTCGTGGAGTTCGCCCGCCAGCGCCGCGAGAAGACGATGGCCCAGCGGCTCGCCAACGAGCTGCTCGACGCCCAGCAGCAGCAGGGCGGGGCCTACAAGCGCAAGGACGACATCTACCGCATGGCGCAGGCCAACAAGGCCTTCGCGCACTACCGCTGGTAGCCGGCCCGCCGGGTCGTCCCACCCGCTTTCGCCGCCTTCGACGCGCCCGTTTCGGCGGGCGCGTCGCGTGTCCGGCCGCGCGCGGCGCGCGGCCGGCGCCGCGCCCCGCCGGGGGCCCCGCCCCCCGGCCCGGACGCGCGTCAGGGCCTCAGGCCCCGAGCCGGTCGCGCTTTTTGCTATCGTGCTCTGCCGCTGCCGACTGGTGCCCCATCAGCGCAGCGCCCACGCCCGCACGGATGGTGACTTCGACCAGATAGCGACTTCGCTGCCGACCAGGACGGAGTCGTGTGCGGGCCCGCTGGGCCCGTTCTTTTTGCTCGAGATCACGCCGTAGACCGCCGACAGCCAGCCCCCTCTTCCATGCCCCGCAAGTACACGCTCGAGAAGACCCGAAACATCGGGATCATGGCGCACATCGACGCCGGCAAGACGACGACAACCGAGCGCATCCTGTACTACACCGGTCGGACGCACAAGATCGGCGAGACCCACGAGGGCTCCGCCCAGATGGACTGGATGGAGCAGGAGCAGGAGCGCGGGATCACGATCACGTCGGCGGCGACGACCTGCGAGTGGCAGGGCCACCGCATCAACATCATCGACACGCCGGGGCACGTCGACTTCACCGTCGAGGTCGAGCGCTCGCTGCGCGTCCTCGACGGCGCCATCGCCGTCTTCGACTCGGTCGCGGGCGTGGAGCCGCAGTCGGAGACCGTCTGGCGCCAGGCCGACAAGTACGCCGTCCCGCGCATCGCGTTCATCAACAAGATGGACCGGGTCGGCGCGGACTTCGACAACGCGGTCCAGACGATGGTCGACCGCCTGGGGGCCAACCCCGTGCCGGTCCAGCTGCCCTGGGGCGCCGAGGCCGACCTCATCGGCATCGTCGACCTCATCGAGATGAAGGCCATCCGCTACCTCGACGACCTCGGCAAGGAGCAGGAGATCGTCGACATCCCGGCCGAGCTGGCCGACAAGGCGGAGGCCGCCCGCGAGCACCTCATCAACGAGGTCTCCACCTTCGACGACGAGCTCGCCGAGGCGTACCTCGAGAACGGCGACGTCGACCCCGACCAGCTCAAGCGCGGCATCCGCAAGGCGACGCTCGCCATCGAGCTGACGCCGGTCCTCTGCGGCTCCGCGTTCAAGAACAAGGGCGTCCAGCCGCTGCTCGACGCGGTCATCGACTACCTGCCCAGCCCGCTCGACATCCCGGCCGTGACCGGCACGGTGACGAAGGACGGCGAGGAGGTCGAGGAGACCCGCCCGACCGACGACGACGCGCCGTTCGCCGCCCTCGCCTTCAAGATCATGGCCGACCCGTTCGTCGGCAAGCTCACGTACTTCCGGGTCTACTCGGGCACGCTCGAGGCCGGCTCGCGCGTCCTGAACGTGTCGACGGGGCGGACCGAGCGCATCGGCCGCATCCTGATGATGCACGCGAACGACCGCGAGGAGGTCGAGCAGGTCTACGCGGGCGACATCGCCGCCGGCGTCGGCATCAAGCAGGTCGTCACCGGCGACACGCTGGCCGCGCCCGACGCGCCGATCAAGCTCGAGACGATCGAGTTCCCCGAGCCGGTCATCAAGGTCGCCGTCGAGCCGAAGACGAAGTCCGACCAGGAGAAGATGTCGGTCGCCCTGGGCCGCCTCGCGGAGGAGGACCCGACGTTCCAGGTCCAGACGAACGAGGAGACCGGCCAGACCGAGATCTCGGGCATGGGCGAGCTCCACCTCGAGGTCATCGTCGACCGCATGAAGCGGGAGTACAAGGTCGAGGCGAACGTCGGCCGCCCGCAGGTCTCCTACCGCGAGACGATCCGCGGCACGGCCGAGAACGTCGAGGGCCGCTTCGTGCGTCAGACCGGCGGCTCCGGGCAGTACGGCATCGTGTACATCAACATCGAGCCGGCGCCCGGCGAGGGCTTCGACTTCGTCTCCGAGATCAAGGGCGGGGCGGTCCCGACCGAGTTCATCCCCGCCGTGGAGAAGGGCTGCGAGGAGGCCATGGAGACCGGCGTGATCGCCGGCTATCCGATGGTGGACGTGCGCGTCACGCTCGTCGACGGCAAGTACCACGACACGGACTCCTCGGAGGTGGCCTTCAAGATCGCGGGCTCGCTCGCGTTCAAGGAGGCGGCCAAGCGCGCCAAGCCGGTGCTGCTCGAGCCCGTCTTCTCGGTCGAGGTCGTCACCCCGGAGGACTTCCTGGGCGACGTCATCGGCGACCTGTCACGCCGCCGCGGCCGGGTCGAGGGGCAGGAGCGCCGGGGCAACGCGCTGGCGGTGACCGCGCGCGTGCCGCTGAGCGAGATGTTCGGCTATGCCACCGACGTGCGCTCGATGACGCAGGGACGCGCCACCTACACCATGCAGTTCGACGGATACGAAGAGGTTCCGCCCAACATCGCCGAGAAGATCATCGGCGAGCGGTCGGGTGAGCCCGTCCCCGCGTAGCGATTTCCAGTACTTTCCAGCGGTTCGAGATTTCAAAGGGAGAAAGGCACAGTGGCTAAGGAGAAGTTCGAGCGCGGCAAGCCGCACGTCAACGTCGGCACGATCGGTCACATCGACCACGGCAAGACGACGCTGACCGCTGCCATCACGAAGGTCCTCGCCGACACCTACGGCGGCCAGGCCCGCTCGTTCGAGGAGATCGACAACGCTCCGGAGGAGCGCGAGCGCGGCATCACCATCGCCACCTCGCACGTCGAGTACGAGACCGACAAGCGCCACTACGCCCACGTCGACTGCCCGGGCCACGCCGACTACGTCAAGAACATGATCACCGGCGCCGCCCAGATGGACGGCGCGATCCTGGTCGTGTCGGCGGCCGACGGCCCGATGCCGCAGACGCGCGAGCACATCCTGCTCGCCCGCCAGGTCGGCGTGCCCTACATCGTCGTCTTCCTCAACAAGGCCGACATGGTCGACGACGAGGAGCTGCTGGAGCTCGTCGAGGTCGAGGTCCGCGACCTCCTCAACGAGTACGAGTTCCCGGGCGACGACATCCCGTTCGTCACCGGCTCGGCGCTGAAGGCGCTCGAGGGCGACCCCGAGTACACGAAGAAGATCGTGGAGCTCGCCGAGCAGCTCGACACGTACATCCCCGAGCCCGAGCGCGACCTCGACAAGCCGTTCCTGATGCCGGTCGAGGACGTGTTCTCGATCACGGGCCGCGGCACCGTCGCCACCGGCCGCATCGAGCAGGGCGTCATCAACACCGGCGACACCGTCGAGATCGTCGGCATCCGCCCGACGCAGTCGACCGTCGTCACCGGCGTCGAGATGTTCCGCAAGATCCTCGATCAGGGCCAGGCCGGCGACAACGTCGGCTGCCTCCTGCGCGGCACCAAGCGCGAGGAGATCGAGCGCGGCCAGGTGCTCTGCGCCCCCGGCTCGATCACGCCGCACACGAAGTTCAAGGCGGAGGTCTACGTCCTCAAGAAGGAGGAGGGTGGCCGTCACACCCCGTTCTTCTCGGGCTACCGTCCGCAGTTCTACTTCCGCACGACCGACGTGACCGGCGTCGCCAACCTCCCGGAGGGCGTCGAGATGGTCATGCCGGGCGACAACGTCCAGATGGAGATCGAGCTGATCCAGCCGATCGCCATGGACACCGGCCTGCGCTTCGCGATCCGCGAGGGCGGCCGGACGGTCGGCTCGGGCGTCGTCACGGAGATCATCGAGTAGGTCTCCGAGGAGGCCCGGAAAGGACTCGCTGAGGCAGGGGGCGGTTGGCCCATCAACCGCCCCCTCTTCACGAAACGACGCACATGGCAACGGCAGCGCAAAACAAGATCCGCATTCGCCTCAAGGCGTATGACCACTCGGCCATCGAGGCGGCGGCCAAGGAGATCGTCGAGACCGCGACGCGCACGGGCGCGACGGTCTCCGGTCCGGTGCCGCTGCCGACCGAGAAGAACGTGTACGCGGTGGTCCGGTCCCCGTTCAAGGACAAGGACTCCCAGGAGCACTTCGAGATCCGCACGCACAAGCGGCTGATCGACATCCACCAGCCCACCCCGAAGACCGTCGACTCGCTCCAGCGCCTGGACCAGCTCCCGGCCGGCGTCGACATCGAGATCCGTCTCGCCTAAGCAATGACCGCCATCCTCGCCCGCAAGCTCGGCATGACCCAGGTGTTCGCCGAAGACGGCCACGTCGAGCGCGTGACCGTCCTCGAGGCGGGCCCCTGCCCGGTCACGGCGATCCGCACGCTCGAGCGCGACGGCTACGACGCCGTCCAGCTCGCGTTCGGCCCCACCAAGGAGAAGCACCTGTCCAAGGCCGAGCTCGGCCACCTCAAGAAGGCCGGCGCGCCGCCGATGCGCCATGTCCGCGAGTTCCGCGGCGAGGCCGGCGAGCTCAGCGTCGGCGAGACCGTCACCGTCGACGCCTTCAACGTCGGCGACGTCGTGAAGGTCTCCGGCGTCTCCAAGGGCAAGGGCTTCCAGGGCACGATCAAGCGCCACAACTTCAAGCGCGGCCCCAAGAGCCACGGCAGCCACAACGTGCGCGCGCCGGGCTCGATCGGCGCGTCGGCCACGCCGTCGCGCGTGCTGAAGGGCCTGCGCGGCGCCGGCCACATGGGCCACCGCCGCGTCACCCAGAAGGGGCTGACCGTCGTCGACGTGCGTCCCGATCAGAACCTGCTGCTCGTGCGCGGCTCCGTGCCGGGCCCGCGCAACGGCGTCGTGGAGGTGCGCACCGATGGCTAGCACGGCTCCCGTTCTCGGCGGCAGCGAGACCGTCACCCTCGACGAGACCGCCTTCGGCGCGGAGTTCCACGGGCCGCTCGTCCACGAGTCGGTCCGCGCGGAGCTCGCGGCGCGCCGCCAGGGCACGCACGCGACGAAGACCCGCGGGCAGGTGTCCGGCGGCGGCTCCAAGCCGTGGCGCCAGAAGGGCACCGGCCGCGCCCGCGCCGGCTCGACCCGCAGCCCGCTGTGGACTGGCGGCGGCACCGTCTTCGGCCCGCAGCCGCGCCGCTACACGTTCAAGGTCAACCGCAAGGAGCGGCGCGCGGCGCTGCGCAGCGCGCTGTCGCTGCACGCCGGCCGCGACTCGCTGGCCGTCCTCGACCCGGCGCCGTTCCTGGAGCAGCCGTCGACGAAGAAGGCGGCCCGGCTCCTGGCCGACTGGGGCCAGCCGAAGGGCGTCCTCGTCGTGCTGACCGACGAGGAGGCCAAGGCGGCCCTGTCGTTCCGCAACCTCGACCGGGTGTCGGTGCTGCCGGCCGCTGCGGTGGGCGTCGCCGACCTCGTCGGCGCGTCGGCCGTCCTGGCCTCCCGCGCCGCGCTCGACCAGCTCACGGAGCGTGCCCGATGAACGCGACGCAGATCATCATCCGCCCGGTCGTGAGCGAGAAGAGCTACGTGCTCGCGTCGGTCGACAAGTACACGTTCCGCGTCCACCCGGACGCGCACAAGACGCAGATCCGCCAGGCGATCGAGGAGCTGTTCGACGTCAAGGTGGTCAGCGTCCACACGATGTCCGTCAAGAGCAAGCCCAAGCGCCGCGGCTACACGTCCGGCAAGACGCGCTCGTGGAAGAAGGCGATCGTCCAGGTCCGTCCGGGCGACACGATCCCGATCTTCCAGGGCCTGCAGGGGCTGGAGGAGTCCTAGGCCATGCCCATTCGCAAGCCGAAGCCGACGAGCCCGGGGCGCCGCTTCGCGACGTACCCCGATTTCGCCGAGATCACGAAGACCGAGCCGGAGAAGTCGCTCGTCGAGGGCCTGACGAAGTCCGGCGGCCGCAACAGCTACGGCCGCAAGACGTCGCGCCATCGCGGCGGCGGGGCCAAGCGCCTGTACCGCCGCATCGACTTCAAGCGCCGCAAGGACGGCGTGCCGGCCAAGGTCGCCGCGATCGAGTACGACCCCAACCGGACCGCGTACATCGCGCTGCTGCACTACGCCGACGGCGAGAAGCGCTACATCCTGTGGCCGAACCGCCTCGAGGTCGGCGCGACGGTCATGTCGGGCGAGAACGCCGACATCCAGGTCGGGCACTGCCTGCCCCTGGAGCGGATCCCGACGGGCACCGTCGTCCACAACGTCGAGCTGCAGCCGGGTCGCGGCGGGCAGCTGGCCCGCTCCGCCGGCGCCGGGGTCCAGCTCATGGCCAAGGAGCGCGGCATGGCCACCCTGCGCCTGCCCTCGGGCGAGATGCGCATGGTGCCGGCCGCCTGCCGCGCGACGATCGGCACGATCGGCAACGCCGACCACCAGAACGTCACGATCGGCAAGGCGGGCCGCAAGCGCCACATGGGCGTGCGCCCGCAGACGCGCGGCACCGCGATGAACCCGGTCGACCACCCGCACGGCGGCGGCGAGGGCTCCACGACGCCGGGTCGCCATCCGGTCACGCCGTGGGGCGTGCCGACGCTCGGGTACCGCACCCGCAAGAAGAACAAGGCCTCCGACCGCCTCATCGTGCGCGGCCGGAAGCGTGGGAAGGGCAAGCGCTAACCGATGAGCCGTTCGAGCAAGAAGGGGCCGTTCGTCGAGGAGCGCCTCATGGCGCGCATCAAGGCGATGAACGAGTCCGGCAACAAGACCATGATCAAGACCTGGTCGCGCGCGTCGACGATCTTCCCGGAGATGGTCGGGCACACGATCGCCGTCCACGACGGCCGCAAGCACGTGCCCGTGTTCGTGTCCGAGGCGATGGTCGGGCACAAGCTGGGCGAGTTCGCGCCGACCCGTACGTACCGCGGCCACGCCGGCTCGGGGAAGGTCCGCTGATGGCTGAGGACGACAAGAAGCCCGAGGAGCCGCAGGAGCCGCAGGAGGCCGCCGTCGAGGAGACGGCGCCGGCCGAGGCTGCCGCCGAGGAGAAGCCGAAGGCGAAGCGCGCTCCGCGCAGGAAGGCCGAGCCGAAGGCCGAGGCCGCCAAGGCCGACGAGGCGGAGGCCGCGGCGAAGGCCGACGAGCCGGTCGCCGAGGAGGCCCCGGCCGAGACGCCGGCCAAGGCGCCCGCCAGGGCGAAGGCCGGCGCGTCACGCGGCCGCTCCGCCAAGGGCGACGCCGACGCCGCCCCGCCGGTCGTCCGCGCCCAGGCCAGGTACGTGCGCACGTCGGCGCGCAAGGCGCGCCTCGTGTGCGAGCACATCCGCGGCAAGTCGGTCGCGGAGGCGCGCGCGATCCTCGCGTTCACGCCGCGCGCCGTGGCCAAGGACTGGGCCAAGCTGCTCGAGTCGGCGGTCGCCAACGCCGAGCACAACCACGAGCTGCTGGGCGACGACCTGAAGGTCGCCGCCGCCTACGCTGACGAGGGCCCGACCCTCAAGCGGTTCCAGCCGCGCGCCATGGGCCGCGCGACCCGGATCCGCAAGCGCACGAGCCATCTCACGATCACGCTGACGCCGAAGGGATAACGAATGGGACAGAAGGTTCATCCCGAGGCGCTGCGCGTCGGATACATCCACGACTGGAAGTCGAACTGGTTCAACGAGCGCCAGTTCGCCGACTACCTGGCCGAGGACGTCGCGATCCGCCGCCACATCATCGGCAAGCTCTCCCACGCCGGGCTGAGCGACATCACGATTCGCAAGGACGCCGGCGAGGTGGAGGTCAACATCCACACGGCGCGCCCGGGCATCGTGATCGGCAAGTCCGGCTCCGAGGTCGACGCGCTGCGCAGGGACCTGCACCGCATCACGCAGAAGTCCATCAAGGTCAACATCCTCGAGATCAAGCGCCCGGAGCTGGACGCGAAGCTCGTCGCCCAGTCGGTCGCCGAGCAGCTCCAGAACCGCGTCGCCTTCCGCCGCGCGATGAAGCGCGCGCTGACGAGCGCGATGCGCTCCGGCGCGAAGGGCTGCAAGATCCAGGTGTCCGGCCGTCTGGGCGGCGCCGAGATGGCGCGCACGGAGATGTACTCGGACGGGCGCGTGCCGCTGCACACGCTGCGCGCCGACATCGACTACGGCTTCCACGAGGCCCGCACGACCTTCGGCCGCATCGGCGTGAAGGTGTGGATCAACAAGGGCGAGATCATGCCCGAGGGATTCACCGGCGTCGACCTGACCGACATCAACGCCCCCGCGCCGCAGGAGCAGCGCGACCGGCGCGATCGTCGTGACCGCGACGGCCGCGGCCGTGGCCGCGGGCGCGGCCGCGGCGGCCAGGGCGGCCGCGGTCGCGGCGGCCAGGGCGGCGGGCGCGGGCCCGGCGGGCGCGGCCAGGGC
>JADGIB010000377.1 GCA_019683665.1 Solirubrobacteraceae bacterium | reverse complement strand
ACGCTCGTGCGCGTCGAGGCGCCCGAGCGGCGGCCGACCGCGCGGATCGTCGCCCAGCTCGGGGCCGAGTCGGCGATCGCGCTCGTGCAGCTCGCCCGCCGCTGACCGCGCGGCCCCGGCGCAGCCCCCCGCCGGCCCGGTCCGCCGCGATCTGCAGGCTGCCGTCCGGCGGCCGCGGGCTGGGGCCGACCGTGACGAGCCTGCGCGTCCGCGGGCCGTCGCGCGCGCAGCTCACCTGGCGCCGGCGGGCCGGCCGGGCGCCGGCGGCTGCTGCGGGAGACCGCCCTCGCCCTCGAGATCGATCCGCGGCAGCAGCCGCCCCAGCCAGGCCGGCATCCACCACGCGGCCCGCCCGAGCAGGGCCATCACCGCCGGGACGAGCAGGCAGCGCACGATCGTCGCGTCGATCGCGATCGCGACGGCGAGCCCGACGCCGAACTGCTTGACGGTCGGGTCGCCGTCGAGGACGAAGCTCGCGAAGACGCAGACCATGATCAGCGCGGCCGAGGTGATGACCCGGCCGGTCCCGGCCAGCCCGTCGACGACCGCGCGGGCCGGGCGGCGGGTGGCGTGGAAGCGCTCGTGGATCTGCGTCATGAGGAACACCTCGTAGTCCATCGAGAGCCCGAAGAGGATCGCGAACATGAGCAGCGGGACGAAGCTCACGATCGGGACCGCGTGGTCGAGGCCGATGAGCGACGCCCCGTGCCCCTCCTGGAAGACGAACGTCACGACGCCGTACGCGGCGGCGACCGACAGGAGGTTCATGAGCGCGGCCTTGACCGGGACGAGCAGCGACCGGAACGCGAGCATGAGCACGACGACGCTCAGCCCGACCACGACCGCGATCATCTGCGGCAGCCGGTCGGCGATGCGGTCGGCGAGGTCGACGTAGCCGGCGGTCTGGCCGCCGACGCTCGCGGTCACGTCGGTGCCCTTCGTCGCCGCCGGGATCGTCGTGTCGCGCAGCTCGGTCACGAGGTCGGCCGTCGCGTCCGAGGAGGGCGCCGAGGTCGACACGACCGTGTAGAGCGCGGTGCGGCGGGCCTGGTCGAGCGTCGGCGGGGAGACCGAGGCGACGCCGTGCGCGCCGGCGAGCGCCCGGCCGAGCTTCTCCAGGCGCGGGTCGGACGCGGGGTCGTCCTTCGGGGTCGCGGGGGTGCCGAGCTGCGCGGCGACGAGCAGCGGGCCGGTGCTGCCGGGCCCGAACCCGGCCGACATCGCGTCGTAGGCCTGGCGGGCGGTCGTCGACTCGGGCATCGCGCCGACGTCGTTCTGGCCCAGCTCGAGGTTCAGGACCGGGACGGCGAGGACGACGAGCACGGCGACGGCGGCGACGAGCGAGCGCCACGGCCGGGCGACGACCCACCGCGCCCACCGGGCCCACCCGTGCGGCCGATGGTCGTCGGGGCGCGCCCGGCCGAGCGGGACGCGCAGCGCGTCGATCCGCGGGCCGAGCGCGCCGAGCATCGCCGGCAGCAGCGTGATCGCGGCGAGCACGGCGACGAGCACGGCGACGGCGGCGGTGAGGCCGAGGTTCGTCACGAGCGGGATGCCGGCGAGCAGGAGCGACACGAGCGCGATCGCGACCGTCGTCCCGGCGAACACGACGGCGCCGCCGGCGGTCGCGGTGGCGCGCGCGATCGAGTCCCCCATCGCCATGCCGTCGCGCAGCTGCCGGCGGTGGCGGGTGACGATGAACAGCGCGTAGTCGATCCCGACGCCGAGGCCGATCATCGTCGCCAGCGTCGGGGCGATGCTCGGCACGTCGATGACGAGCCCGAGGACGCTGACGAGCGACAGCGTCGTGACGAGCCCGACGACGGCGGCGACGATCGGCAGCGCCATCGCCGCCGCGGTCCCGAACGCGAACAGGAGGATGACGACCGCGGCGGCGAGGCCGACCGCCTCGCTGATCTCGGTCCTCGGGCGCGAGAGCTCCTGGCCGGCGTAGCCGCCGAGCGACACCTCGAGCCCGGCGGCGACGGCGGGCGCGCCGGCGTCGAGCACGGCCTGGGCCTCGTCCTCGGTGAGGTCGGACGGGCCGACGTCGAGGGTCACGGGGATCGACGCGACCGTCCCGTCCTCGGAGACGAGCCCGGCGCCGTGCCCGCCGAACGGGTTGACCGCCTTCGCGACGTGCGGGACCTTCCGCACGGCGGTCACCGTCTGCTCGATCGCCTGCTGGTGCGTGCTCGAGGTGACCTTCCCCGCCGGGGCCTCGACGACGAGCGGGTTCGTCCCGTTGGCCTGGTCGGGCAGGCTCGCGGCGAGCGCGTCGGCGGCCTGGGTGGAGCCGGTGCCGGGCAGGCTGAGGTCGTCGCTCGTGCGGTGGCCGGCGAGCGCGCCGAGCGCGACGACGCCCGCGGCGGCGACGACCCAGGCGGCGAGGACGATGCGGGCGTGGCGGCCGCACCAGCGGCCGACGCGGAACAGCAGGCCGGTCATGGCCGGGCCTCCGTGCTCGGGGACGCGCCCAGCCTGCCGCAGCGGCGCCGGGCGCGGCAATGGAGGGGTCCCCAGGGTTTGCCCCAGGGTTTGCCGCGTCAGCCGGGTCCGGCGGCCGCGAGGGCGGCGGCGAGCTGGAAGCGCGAGCGGATGCCGAGCTTGCGGTAGGCGCTCGTGAGGTGCAGCTCGACGGTCTTCTCGGTGACGAAGAGCGTCTGGGCGACCTCGCGGTTCGTGAGCTCGCGGGCGGCGAGCTCGCAGACGCGCCGCTCGGCCGGGGTGAGCGCCTCCACCCCGCGCCGCTGCAGCCGCGGCGGCCGCCCGCCGCCGGCGCCGAGGTCGCCGTGGACGCGGGCGGCGAGCGCGACGGCGTCGCAGC
>JADGIB010000037.1 GCA_019683665.1 Solirubrobacteraceae bacterium | reverse complement strand
GGCCGCCGCCGGTCGCCCGCGCTAGCGGCGCGGCGGGCGCCCGCGGCGCGCGAGCGCGACGCCCGACGCCGCCGTCGCGACGAGGACGGCGGCGAGGATCCCGTCGAAGACCGCGGGGTGGACCGACCCGGGCTGGTCGGGCGGGACGAACGACAGCCCGAGCGTGAGCAGCGCGAACGCGAAGCCGAGGCCGGCGACCGCCCACATCCCGGCCCGGCCGCCCGGGACGCGGAACGGCCGCGGCACGTCGGGCCGCGCGCGGCGCAGCCTCAGCGCGGCCGCGTACATGAGCAGGTAGTAGACGAGCGTCGTCTGCAGGCTCATGACCGTGATCGTCCAGACGGCGAGGTCGACGGTCTGCACGGCGAAGAAGGCGAGCGCCACGACGGTGGCGATCGCGGCCTGCAGGAGCAGCAGCGCGACCGGGACGCCCCGCCGGCTCGTGCGCGCGAAGCGCGGCGGCAGGTGGCCGTCGGCGGCGGCCGCCCGCATCCCCGCGGCCGAGGCGGCCAGGAGGTTCGGCAGCGCCGCGCACGCGCCGAGCGTCAGCAGCCCGGCGAAGACCGGCACGAGGAAGCCGGCCGAGAACGTGTCGAGGAGCACCTTCAGCGCCTGGAGGACGCCGACGGCGAGGCTCAGCTCGTGGCGCGGGACGGTGACGGCGAGCACGATCGTCACCGGCACGAAGACGAGCAGGCACAGGCCGGCGCCCAGGAACATCCCGCGCGGGAACGTCCGCTGCGGGTCGCGGAGGTGGGTCACGTACTGGGCCGCGTTCTCGCCTCCGGCGAACGTGAAGTAGGCCGACACCGCGATCGAGATCGCCGCCAGCGACCCGACGTCCGGCACGACGCCGTCGACGCTCAGGTCGATCCGGGCCGGGTGCCCGCCGGCCAGGTAGGCGATCCCCAGCCCGACGATCGCCACGGCCGGGATCGCGATCGCGCTCAGGTTCGCGATCGTCGTGACGATCCCGGTCGCCCGGACCCCGAGGAACGTGACGAGCGTCGCCGCCCAGCCGACCACGAGGCCGACCGAGCCCAGGAACCAGGTCGAGTCGTCCAGCCCCGGCGCGACGACGAACACGGCCGCCGCCACCAGGGTCGAGAACACGCCGGGGAGCGTGACGAGCGCCGACACCCAGACGAACCACATCGCGACGAACCCGACCCGCGGGCCGAACGCCTCGCTCACCCACAGGTAGATGCCGCCCGCCCGCGGCCAGCCGCTGGCCAGCTCGGCGCTCACGAGCGCGACCGGCACGAGCACGGCGACGGCGGCCAGCAGCATCCAGAAGACCGCGTTCATCCCGGTCTCGGCCAGCGCCGGGGCGTTCCCGAGCCCGGCGATGAACGAGAGGACGAGCATCGCCAGCAGGAAGGCGCCGATCCGCCGCGGCGGCGCGTCGGCGGCGCCCGCCGGCGGGCCGGGACGCTCGACGGTCGTGTCTGCGGAGCCCATCCTCGACGTCCTGCGGCGGGTCAGTGGGGCACGGTGTGCGGGTGCGCGGGCGCGCCGCCGCGGGCGCGGCCCGCGACGAGCCAGGCGGTGAGGAGCGCGCCGACGGCGCACAGCGCGACCGACGCGTAGAGGGCGCGGCCGAGCGCGTACGCCTCGGCGTGGCCGTCGCGCAGCGACTGGTAGATCGCCCCGGTCGCGGCGAGCAGGACGGCGCCCGCGAGGACGCGGTTCATCGCCAGCACGCCGGCGGCGATCCCGGCCTTCGCCCGCGGCATCGCCTCCATCGCCGCGATCGACATCGGCGAGTAGACGAGGCCGAGCGCGACCCCGAACAGCAGGAAGCCGGGCAGGAGCGTCCCGTACCCGCCGCCGTCGTCGATCCGGGTCATGAGCGCCACGCCGACCGCCCCGCACGCCATCCCGGCCGTCATGAGCAGCTTCGGGCCGAAGCGGTCGATCAGGCGCGGCGCCAGCGGCGAGATGACGATCATCGGCGCGGTGATCGGCAGCGTCATCACCCCGCTCAGCGCCGGGCCGTGGCCGAGCGGGCCCTGGAGGTACTGGGGCATGTAGAAGATCACCGCCCACCACGTCCCCACGAGGCAGAACGCGGCCGCGCTCGAGCCGAGGTACGGCCGGTTGCGGAACAGCGCGAAGGCGACGATCGGCTGGCGCACCCGCGGCTCGACGAGCGCGAACGCGGCCAGCCCGGCGACGCCGACGGCGAGCGCGGCCAGCGTCCGCGCCGACGTCCAGCCCCAGTCGTGGCCCTCGATGAGGACGAGGACGAGCGCGCCGAGCCCGGCGGTCAGCGTCACCAGGCCGGGGACGTCGACGCGGTGGGTGGCGCTCTCGTCGCGCGACTCGGGCGCGGCGATCGCCGTCCACCACAGGCCGAGCGCCAGCGGCGGCACGCCGACCCAGAACACCCACCGCCACGAGAGCGCGTCGACGAGCACGCCGCCGACGAACGGCCCGATCGCGAGCGCCAGCGCGGAGATCCCGGCCCAGATCCCCATCGCCCGCGGGCGGTCGGCGTCCGAGAAGACCGAGCTGACGAGCGCCAGCGACAGCGTCAGCATCCCGGCCGCGCCGGCGCCCTGGACGACGCGCGCGGCGATGAGGACCTCGACCGCGGGCGCGAGCGCGGCGAGCAGCAGCCCGGCCGAGAACGCCGCCAGGCCGGTGAGGAAGACCCGCCGGCGGCCGAACATGTCGCCGAGGCGGCCGACGGTGACGACGAGGACGGCCAGCGTCAGCAGGTAGCCGTTGACCACCCACTGCAGCTCGGTCGCGGAGGCGCCGAGCTCGGCGCGGATCGCCGGCAGGGCCAGCGACACCACGGTGGAGTCGAGCATGAGCACGAACAGGGCCATGCACGTCCCGGCCAGCGTCCACCAGGGCCGGGTCTCCTCCGTGATGCGCACCGCGCGACCCTACCCGGTCGCGCGACGGGACGGGGCACGACGGGGGTGCGGCGGCGGGGGCCCCCCCCCCCCCCCCCCCCCGGGGGGGGGGCGGGGGCGGGGGCCGGGGGGGGGGGGGGCGGCGCCCCACCCCCCTGCCGTCACAGGAGGGTGCGGCTACGCGAGCGCCTTGGCGACCGCGTCGAGGACGCGATCCGGCTGGAAGGGCTTCACGACGAAGTCCTTGGCGCCGAGCTTGATCGACTCCAGCACCTTGCTCTCCTGCCCCAGGGCGGAGCACATGATGACCTTGGCGGACGGGTCGATCGAGATGATCTCCTTCAGGGCGGCGAGGCCGTCCTTCTCCGGCATCGTGATGTCGAGGGTGGTCAGGTCGGGGCGCAGCTCCTGCCAGCGTTCAACGGCCTCGGCGCCGTTGCCGGCCTCGCCGATGACCTCGTGACCACCCTTCGTCAGGGCGTCGGTGACCATCTTTCGCATGAACGCTGCGTCGTCGACCACGAGGACACGGGCCATAGCGGTCAGTCTCCTTGGGTTGTGGTTGTCGGCCCAGCCGTCAGCGACTGGGGGTCGGTTGCTTGTCGGGGGGTCTCGTCGGGCAGGCCGTGCACGGACTCGATGCGCACGGCCCATTCGCCGTCGTCGGTCACGAGGAGGTGACCGGTCGCGAAGCGCATGTCGTCCACGTAGAGGTCGATCGGGTCGTCGACCTCGTGGTCGAGCTCGACCACCGCGCCGAGCGGCAGCCCGACGAGCGTCTGCAGGGGCATCCGCACGCGGCCCAGCTCGGCCCACAGCCGCAGCGGGACGTCGCGGACCAGCGGGCTGAGCGGCCCCTGCTCGTACTCGGCGTACTCGGTGGTCATCTCGCTCAGAGCGCGGTTCATCCGCACGATGAACGCGTTCGGGATGAAGAGGACGAGGCGGCACGGCTCGCCGAGGATCGAGAACTGCGCCGTGACCGCGTGCGGCGTCGGGTCGTACGCGGCGATCGCCTCGGTCGGGTCGGAGAACTGGTGCACCTCCGGCGGCGCGATCTCGACCTCCTTGCCCAGGACCGTGCTCGTGGCCATGGCGGCGGCCGACATCATCTGGTTCATCGCCTCGCCCATGGCGGACAGGTCGAGCTCGGTCAGCTCCGCCTCGTCCTCGGGCAGCTCGGCGCCCATCATCGACGCGGCCAGGCGGCGGGCGCCCTTGACCGTCATGACGAACACGTTGCCGCCGTGGACGCCGTCCACGAACGAGACGCCGGTCGCGACCGCCGGCACCGGCACGCCCTCCATCGGGTGCGTGCCCGGCGGCACCGGCGCGACGAGGCCCTGGGTCACCTGCCCCTCCTCGGGGCAGAACACCTTCAGGACGCCCATGACCGCCTCGGCGGTGGACTCGCCGATCTGCATCAGGGCATCGCCGGCATCGCTCACTCGATCACCCCCTGGCCGTCGACGTGGACCGGGCCGGTGTCCGCCTCGCCGTGCTCGAGGACCTCGGTGACCTGGACGGCGCGCCAGCGCCCGCGGCGCCCGGGCTGGGCGCGGTGGACGGGCACCTTGTCGGCCATCAGCGTCACCCCGGCGGACGCCGGCGTCATGAAGTTGATCGTGTCGCCGGGCCGCAGCGCCAGGACCTCCTCGAGCGTGAGGGTCGTGGCGGCGACCTCGGCGCGGACCGGCACCGACACGGTCCGCAGCGCGGCGTCGACGGCCTCGGCGATGCGCGGGTCGCGCGCGCCGGCCTCGGCGCCGTTGCCGAACGAGTCGACGAACGCGCCGGCCGAGCGGTACGGGACGAGCAGGACGACCGTCGACGAGAGCCGGTTCAGGCGGCCCTCCATGACGAGCGCCAGCGTCGGCTCGCTCGGGCTGGCGACGTTCGCGCTCTCCGGCTGGCTCTCGAGCCGCAGCAGCTCGAGCTCGGTGCGCGACAGCTCCTCCCACACGAGCGACAGCTCCTCGGTCAGCGCGGCGAAGAAGCGCCGGGCGACGACGAGGTCGATGTCGGTCAGCTTGCGCTCGCGGACCTCGCCGGTGCCGCCGAGGAGGCGCTCGACGAAGTTCACGACGAGCGACTGCTCGGCGCTCAGCAGCATCCGCGCGTCGGTGCTGTCGCCGCCGTCGATGACGCCGCAGACCGAGTCGAACGGGATCTGCGCGTGGGCGTTGAACCACGTGAGCTGCATGACGTCGATCACCTCGAGCTCGACGTCGATGCGCAGCTCGGCCGACAGCCGCCGGTTCGCGGTCCGGCAGAACTGCTCCAGGGCGCGCTTGATGCGCCGCTCCTGGTCGGCGGTGAACTTCGTCGGGTGCTGGAAGTCGATCGTGCGCAGGCCGTGCGCGCGGCGCGCCGACCGCGACGAGGCGACGGGGACGTCCGGCAGCTTGCCCTTCGCCGCCTTGTCGAACAGCTTGGCGATCTGCTCGTCGTTGAGCAGCTCTCCGCTCACAGGGTCCCCCTTCCGTACAGCTCCTGCTCGACGCCCGCGACCTCGCGGACGGTCACGCGGGCGCCCTGGACGTGGACGCGCACCGTGCGGCCCTTGCGCCCGCCGGTCGCGGCCGCCCGGATCGGGATGCCGAGCCGGTCGAGCTGCTCGCGCACGGCGGCCTCGTTGCGCGCGCCGATGTTCGCGCCGTCGGTCCCGCCGAACGAGAACATCTGCGCGCCGCCGACGATGACGGCCTCCAGCCGCGACGCGCCGAGCGCCGTGACCGCGTGCGCCAGCGCCGGCACGCCGCGGTCGGCGAACTTCGCGACCGGGTGGCCGTCGGCGTCGCCGGTGGACTCGGGCAGCATGACGTGCGCCAGGCCGACGATCGGGCGGCGGGCGTCGACCAGCGCGACGCCGACGCACGACCCCAGGCCGATGGTGACGAGGACCTCGCCGACCACGGCCGACGTGGCGAGCTCTCCCATGCGGACCATGAGCTCGGTCCCGCTCACCACCGAGGCCATGGCACCCGGCTCCTGCGCTCCGTGCTCGCCCTCCGGCTCATGCCAGCCCCAGGCGACGCAGCAGCTCGTCGATCCCCTGCAGGCTCGGCAGGAGCAGGAACGTCAGCTCGCACTCCTGGTTCTCGACGATGAGGCGCGAGTCCATGACGAGCGCGAGGTTGGTGCTGTCGGCGCGGACCGCCAGGACCGAGGCGAGGATCGCCCCGACCATGTCGGCGACGGTCTCGGGCGGGCGCGGCTCGATCGTCAGGCCGGTCATCTCGGCCAGCGAGTTCACGTACGAGCAGCCGAGGATGTTCCCGATCTCGCCGAGCGCGCTGTGGCCCTCCTCGGTGCCCGGCTGGACGCCGAGCAGCGTGCAGAGGGTCGCCTCGTCCTCGGGCGGGAACAGCAGCACGACGGTCGCGTCGATGTCGCCGAAGATGGGCAGCACGACGCCGGTGGCCGGCGACTCGGGGTCGCCGGCCGCCTCGACCGCGTTGGCCAGCGGCAGCGCCTGGGCCGCCGGCACGGAGATGTCGACCGGCTGGCCGAGCATGGCCGAGAGGGCCGTGCCCGCGTTGCCCGAGCCGATGTTCGCCAGCTCGCGCAGCGCGTCCAGCTGCATGTCGGTGTAGTGGGTCATGACGTCGCGGGCCCTCCTTCTCTAAGCGGCGATGAGGCCGGTGGTCGTGGTCAGGGCGTCGCAGTCGACGATGAGGGCGATCTCGCCGCTGGACAGGACGGCGCCGCCGGACACGGCCGCGCTGTCGGACACATCGGACGGCAGGGGGCGCGTCACCAGCTCGCGCTGGCCGACGAGCTTCGAGACGGCGATCGCCATCGTCCGGTCGCCGGACGTGACGATGACCGCGTGGTCGGTGTCGCTGGCCGGCAGGCCGCGGCCGAGCGCCTCGCCGCCGTCGAGGAGGGGGTAGACCTCCTCGCGCATGACGAGCATGCGCGAGCCGGCGACGGAGCGCACGACGTGGTCCTCGAGGCGGACCGTGCGCTGGACGCGCTCCAGCGGGATCGCGTACGGCAGCCCGTCGACCTCGACGAGCAGCGCGGACATGATCGCCAGCGTCAGCGGCAGGCGGATCTGCGCGGTCGTCCCGACGCCCTTCTCGGAGACGAACGTGACGTCGCCGCCGAGCTCGCGGATGACCGTGCGGACCGCGTCCATGCCGACGCCGCGCCCGGAGATGTCGCTCGTCCTCTCCGCGGTCGAGAAGCCGGGCGCGAACAGCAGCTCGGCGGCGCGGGCCTGGTCGATCGACTCGGCCTGCTCGGGGGTGATGATCCCCTTCTCGACGGCCTTGGCGGCGACCTTCTCGGGGTCGATGCCGCGGCCGTCGTCGCGGACGCTGATGACGACGTTGCCGCCGGCGTGGGCGGCGGAGATCTCGAGCAGGCCGGTCTCGGGCTTGCCGGCGGCGAGCCGCTCCTCGGGCGTCTCCAGGCCGTGGTCGAGGCCGTTGCGGACGAGGTGGACGAGCGGGTCCCCGAGGGCGTCGACGACGGTGCGGTCGAGCTCGGTGTCCTGGCCGACGAGCTTCAGCTCGACCTGCTTGCCGAGCTTGGCCGACAGGTCGCGCACGAGCCGCGGGAAGCGCAGGAAGACCGCCTCGACCGGGATCATCCGCACCTGCATGACCATCGCCTGCAGCGCCTGGGAGGCGCGGGCGAGGTCGGCCATCGCCTGCTGCAGGCCCGGCACCTCGGCCTGGGAGGCGAGCGACTCGACGTGGGTGCGGTGGACGACGAGCTCGCCCATGTAGTGCATGAGCTGGTCGAGGCGCGAGGCGTCGACGCGGACGCTGGTCGTGCCCTTGTGGCCGTTGTGGGCGGCGGCGCCGGCCGCGGCCGCGCCCTGCCGCTCGCCCGGCCCCGACGCGGCGGCGGGCGGGTGCTCCCTCTGCTGCTCGGCGGCGGCGTCGAGCGTCTCCTGGGAGATCTCGGCGACCTGCGCGCCGGTGACGTCGGCGATCCGCTGCGCGGCCTCGACGATCTCCTCGTCGTGGGCCTCGGCGGCCAGCCACGCCTCGATCGTGCGGCCCTCGAAGGCGTCGACCTTCTCGATCGCCGGGGCCGACGACAGGACCGTGCCCTGCTCGCCGAGCGCGTTGAGGACCATGTACGCGCGGACCGACGGCATCGCGCAGTCCTCGGTCAGCTCGACGACGACGCGGACGATGCGCCGCCCGCCGGCGCGCTCGGCGACGACCTCCGGCGGCGGCACCGGCGCGGGCCCGCCGCTGCGGTGGACCTCCTGCTCGGTGGTGCGCTCGCGGACGAGGCCGGTGAGCTGCTCGATGAGCTCGGTCGGGTCGAGGTCCTCGGCGCCCGTCTCCTCGATCGCGTCGACGGTCGCCTCGAGCGTGTCGAGGCACTTCAGGAGGACGTCGATCGCCTCGCGCGGAAGACCGCCCGAGCGCTGGCGCAGCAGCTCGAAGACGTCCTCCATCTTGTGCGTGAGCGCCGCCATGCGCTCGAACCCCATGGTCGCGCTCATGCCCTTCATCGAGTGCGCGATCCGGAAGATCTCGTTGACCGTCTCCTGGTCGTCGGGCGTCTCCTCGATGCGGACGACGGCCAGGTTCAGCTCCTGGAGGTGCTCGCGCGCCTCGGCCAGGAACATGGGCATGTACTCAGAGACGTCCATGGCGGTTCTCAGCTCTTGCGGTAGACGAAGGGATGGGCGGGGGTGAGGCCCACCGCGCGGGGGTCCTGCACGCGCTCGGTGGAGCCGATGACGAGGTAGCCGCCGGGACGCAGCGACCGGGCGAGGCGCTCGTGCAGCGCGTTGCGCACCTCGTCGTTGAAGTAGATGACCGTGTTGCGGCAGAGCACGAGGTCGAGCCGCTCGGACGGGACGTGCATGCGCAGGAGGTCCCCGACCTCGAACGTGCACATCGCGACGAGCTCGCGGCGCGCCTGCCAGCCGCCGTCGACCGGCTCGAAGTGGCGCTGGAGCATCGCCGGCGGCGCGGTGCGGGCGTCCTCGGCCGAGAACCAGCCGCGCCGCGCGCGCTCGATCATGCGCTTGTCGATGTCGGTGCCGCGGATCTGCACGCGCGTCGACGGGATGTGCTCGCGGCACAGCGCCGCGACCGTGTAGGCCTCCGCGCCGTAGGAGCACCCGGCCGACCACACGCTCAGCGGGTGGCCGTGCCCGGCGAGCTCGGGCAGGATCGACCGCCCGACGAGGTCCCACTGCTCCGGGTTGCGCCAGAGCTGCGAGACGTTGATCGTCATGCGGTCGAGGAAGTCCTCGAGCTCGTCCTTGCTGGCGCGCAGCATGTCCAGGTAATCGGCCAGTCCGGTGCTTCCCTTGCGCTGCGCGAAGGAGCGGATGCGCCGCTCCATCTGGCCGCGCTTGTACTGGCTCAGGTCGATCGAGCTCAGCGCCCGCACGCCCTCGCAGAAGGCGAGGTACTCGTCGTCGGGGGCGCCGGCGCGACGGGTCGTGGGCTTCGTGGCGGACGCGTCGGCGCCCGTGTGCAGCAGCGTCATGCGCCGGCCTCCTGGATGATCGCTTCGGGCAGCTCGCGCAGGTCGAGGACCGCGTCGGCCAGGCCGGCCTCGGCGATCGCGCGCGGCATGCCATAGACGGTGCAGCTGGACTCCGCCTCGACGAGGATGCGGCCCCCGCGGCGCTTGACCTCGCGGGCGCCGTCGAGGCCGTCGCGGCCCATGCCGGTCAGGACGACGAGCAGCGTGCGCTCGCCGAAGACCGCGGCCGCGTCCTGGATCGTGAGGTCCGCCCGGGGGCGCAGCGCGCCGATCGGCGCGGCGTCCGACAGCCGCGCCCGGCGGCTCTCGGTCAGGCGCAGGTGCGACCCGCCGGGGGCGAGGAGGGCGACGGCGGGGTCCAGCAGCTCGTCGCCGGTCGCCTCCTTGATCGTCAGCTTGCTCGCCCGGTCCAGCCGCTGGGCCAGGGAGGCGGTGAACCCGGCCGGCATGTGCTGGACCATGAGCGTCCCCGCGCCGAGGCGCGCGGGCAGGCGCGGCATGAGCTCGGCCAGGGCGCGCGGCCCCCCGGTCGAGCTGGCGATGACCACGCAGCGGCCGGTGCGCGGCCCGGCGGGGGCCGGGCGGGCGGCGCCGCGCCGCGGCGGCAGCGCCGACGGGGCCCGCCGCCCCCGCCCGGCGTGGGCGGCGCCGTTGACCGCGCCGCGGCGGCTGGCGGCTGCGGCGCGGACCTTGTCGCCGAGCTGCGAGACGAAGTGCGACAGCGGCTCGCCGGTCGCCGGCTTGGCGACGAGGTCGAACGCGCCCTCGGCGAGCGCGTCGACGGCGCGCGCGCCGAACGACGGCGAGAACGCCGACACGACGACGACCGGCACGACCTCCGACGGCGGCCGCGACGGGTCCTTCAGCGCGCGCAGGACGCCCATGCCGTCGAGCCCCGGCATCGCGAGGTCGAGCGTCATCGCGTCGGGACGCAGGCGGCGGCAGAGCTCCAGGGCCTCGTCGCCGTCCTTGGCGGCGCCGACGACCTCGATGCCCTCGTTCTCGAGGGCATGGGTGACGACGCGCCGCATGAGGCCGGAGTCGTCGGCGACGACGACGCGCGGACGGGAGGCAGACGGCATGGCGGGGAACCTGGGGGTCGTCGGCCGGTGGCTAGGCGGCGACCTCGGCGAGCTGCTCGGCGTCCAGGCCGGCGCCGCCGAACAGGCCGACCGGGTCGAGCAGGACCACGAGGCGCTGGTCGATCTTCGCGATCGCCTCGATGGCGGGATCGCCCGCGGCCGGGACCGAGTCGAGCTGCTCCTCCTCGACCGTCAGGACCTCCTCGACGTCGTCGACGACGACGCCCGCCATGTCGGCCGCGGTCTCGACGATGACGATCTTCGCGTGCTCCGGGCGCTCGGCGGCGAGGCCGAGGCGGGCGGCGAGGTCGTAGACGGGCACGATCTTCCCGCGCAGGGAGATGACGCCACGAACCCACGGCTCGTCCGACGCGACGGACCGCGGCTCGGTCCAGCGGATGATCTCGTGGACGCGCGTGATCGGAAGGGCGTACTCCTCCTCACCGAGGGAGAAGACGACCAGCTGGCGGGTGGACTCGGTGGACATGCAGGTTCCTCTCTGACGGGAGGGGCAAGGGCTGACTACCGCAGGTGGTCGGCATCTCCGCCGGGCGCTTGAGGGGCTCAAGGCGGGTTCGGACCGACCGACTACCGGGCGGAGTCGTCCCTCCCGACTCCATCGAACGAATGTCGAGATCCCTCCTCCGACCGGTCGCGACGGCGACCCTCGCGTTCCTCCTGCTGGCGCCCGCCCACGCGGCCGCCCAGGGCGGCTCGACCACCGCGTCGGGCGGCGGGGAGCTGGGCGAGGCCACGCCGCTGAACCTCGACACCGCCACCCAGGGCGGCGACGGCGGCGGCTCCGGCGGCGGCTCCCTCGTGCGCACGATCGTCGGCCTGGCGATCGTCATCGCCGTCATCTACGGCGTCACCTGGGTGCTCAAGCAGGTGAAGGCCTCCCGCGAGGAGCGCACGCGCGGGACCGCGCTGTCGACGGCCGCGGTCGTCGCGCTCGGGCCCGGGCGCTCGCTGCACCTCGTCCGCGCCGGCCGCGAGCTCCTGCTCGTCGGCGTCTCCGACCACGCGGTCGTCCCGATCCGGACCTACACCGAGGAGGAGGCCCAGCGCCTCGGCCTCGACGTGCCCGACGAGCCGGCCGGCCCGGCCCCGCGCCGCGGCGGCGGGCGCGGCGGCACCACCGCCGCGCAGCTCATGGACCGACTGCGCGAGAGGACGATCCGCTGATGGTCGACAGCGGCAACGCCGTCCAGATCCTCCTCCTCATCGCCGGCATCACGCTGGTCCCGGCGATGCTGTTCTGCGTCACCGGGTTCACCCGGATCCTCATCGTCCTCGGCTTCATCCGCAGCGGCCTGGGGACGCAGACGGCGCCGCCGAACCAGGTGCTCGTCGGCATCGCCCTGTTCCTGACGATCTTCGTCATGGCGCCGACCTTCAACGAGATCAAGGAGGTCGCCTGGGATCCGCTGCAGGCCAACGAGATCACCCAGGAGCAGGCGCTCGACCGGGCCCAGGGGCCCCTGCGCGAGTTCATGTTCGAGCAGACCGGGGACAAGGACCTGGCGCTGTTCGTGAAGCTCGCCAAGATCGACACGCCGCAGACGCGCGCGGACGTGCCGACCTACGTCCTCATCCCGGCGTTCATCATCTCCGAGCTGAAGACGGCCTTCCAGATCGGCTTCCTCATATTCCTGCCGTTCCTGATCATCGACCTCGTCGTCAGCACGACGCTGATGTCCATGGGGATGATGATGCTGCCGCCGGTCTTCATCTCCCTGCCGTTCAAGATCCTCCTCTTCGTGCTCGTGGACGGCTGGAACCTCGTCACCCAATCGCTCGTCCAGAGCTTCGGATAGGCCATGACCCAGGACGACGTCGTCAACCTCGCGACGAACGCGCTGACGGTCAGCATGAAGATCGCGCTGCCGCTGCTGCTCGTCGGGCTCGTCGCGGGCCTGATCGTGAGCATCTTCCAGTCCGTCACCCACATCCAGGAGCAGACGCTCACCTTCATCCCGAAGATCGCGGCGACGTTCGCGCTGCTGATGCTCGCGGGCCCGTGGATGCTGGACCAGCTCCTCGGCTACGCGGAGGACCTGTGGCTGAGCATCCCGCAGCTCATCGGGGCCTAGCGGCGCGGGGGCGGCGCGATGGCCCAGCTCATCCTCGAGCGCTTCAGCGAGCAGACGCTGGCCGGGTTCTTCCTCGTGCTGGCGCGCCTGACGCCGCTGTTCCTGATGGCGCCGCTGTTCTCGAGCCGGATGGTCCCCGCGCGCGTGCGCGGGATCGTCGCGCTCGCGCTCGCCGTCGGGATCGCGCCGGCGGCGATCGGCGACACGCGCATCCCGCTCGACGCCTGGGCCTACGGCGGGCTCATCGTCAAGGAGCTGCTCGTCGGGCTGGCGTACGCGTTCGCGCTCGGGGCGCTGTTCGCGGCCGTGTCGGTGGCGGGCACGTTCATCGACTACGTCATGGGCCTGTCGTTCGGCTCGCTCGTCGACCCGGTCACCGGCACGAACACGACGGTCATCTCCCAGCTCTACGCGCTGCTGGGCGTCCTCATCTTCATCGCGATCGGCGGCGACTCGTGGGTGATCGCCGGCTTCGCCCGGACCTACGACCTCGTCGGGATCACCGAGACGCCGTCGCTGGGGACGATGGTGGCCGGCGCCGACGACGCGTTCGTGCAGATCTTCGCCTCGGCCGTCCAGGTCGCCGGGCCGATCATCCTCGCGCTCGTCCTCACCGACGCCGCGTTCGGCGTCGTGTCGCGCGTCGTGCCGACCCTGAACGTCTTCGGCGTCGGCTTCCCGGTGAAGATGATCGTCGGCCTCGTCCTCATCGGCGCGACGCTCCCCTGGGTGGCCGGCTGGCTGTCGGACGAGGTGCAGCGCAGCGTCTCGGAGGCGCTGCGGACCCTGCGGGTGGGCTGAGGGGGTGAGCGCGCGCCGTGGCCGGTGAGAAGACCGAGAAGGCGACCCCCAAGCGGCGGGCGGAGGCCCGCAAGAAGGGCCAGATCGCCCGCTCGCAGGACCTCACCGGCGCCGTCGTCATGCTCGTCGGCGTCGTCGCGCTCATGCTGTTCGGGCCGCGGCTCACCGGCCAGATGCGCGACGCGATGGACTGGGCGCTGCGGCTCGGCGCCCACCCGGAGGTCGTCACGACCGACGGCCTCGAGGGGATCCTCATGACGGTCGTCGAGCACATCGCGACGGCGCTGCTGCCGATCGTCGCCGCGTGCGCGGTCGCCGCGCTCGTCATCAACGTCGTCATCGTCCGCCCGAAGCCGTCGCTCCACGGGCTCAAGCCGGACCCCAAGCGGCTGGACCCGCTGAAGAACGCGAAGAGCATCTACGGGCCCAACGCCCTGTTCGAGGGCGCGAAGTCGATCGTGAAGGTCGTCGCCGTCGGGGCGATCGTCGCCGCCGCGCTCGTCCCGCAGATCCCGCAGATGGGCGCGATGATCGGCATGACCCCGGCGCAGCTGGCCGGCGCCCTGGCCGACATGGTCTTCGGGATCGCGCTGCGCGCCGCCGCCGCCTACCTCGTCATCGGCATCATCGACATGGTCTGGCAGGCGTACCGGACCGAGAAGTCCATGCGGATGGACAAGCAGGAGGTCAAGGACGAGGCCAAGCAGCAGATGCTCCCGGCCGAGGTCCGCTCGGCGATGCGCCGCCGCCAGATCGAGGCGTCCCGCGCCCGCATGATGGCCGCGGTCCCGGAGGCCGACGTCGTCGTCACGAACCCGACCCACTACGCCGTCGCGCTGAAGTACGACGGCAGCAACCCGGCGCCGGAGGTCGTGGCCAAGGGCGTCGACCTCATCGCCGCCCGCATCCGCGAGATCGCGACCGAGTCCGGCGTGCCGATCGTGCCCGACCCGCCGCTGGCGCGCTCGCTCTACGCGTCGGTCGAGATCGGCCGGCAGATCCCCGAGGAGCTCTACGGCGCCGTCGCCCAGGTGCTCGCCTACGTCTACCGGATGGCCGGCCGCCGGGTGGCGTAGCGACCCGTCCGGCGGCGCGGGCGCCGCGGAGCCTCGATCGGCCGGGGGCTCGGAGATCCGTCGGCGGCCTCCGCGGGGGCGGTCCCCGGCCCTAAAGAACGCGCGCGCGGCGTCGATGACCGGGGCGACTCGCCCCTCCCGGGTCGCCATCCCTCCGACGCATGACCGAATTCCTCAAGCGCGCGCAGCGCTACTCCGACCTCGTCGCCGCCGGCGTGGTCGTGCTCGTCGTGATCATGATGGTGGTGCCGCTGCCGCCGGCGCTGCTGGACTTCATGATCGCGGCGAACATCTCGGCCGGGCTGGCCATCGTCATCGCGACGATGTACGTGCCGCGCGCGCTCGACTTCAGCGCGTTCCCGTCGCTGCTGCTGCTGACGACGCTGTTCCGCCTCGCGATCAACGTCAGCGTCACCCGCCTCATCCTCCTGCACGGCGACGCCGGTCACGTCGTCGAGGCGTTCGGCCACTTCGTCGTCGGCGGCAACGTCGTCGTCGGCCTCATCATCTTCCTGATCCTGGTGATCATCCAGTTCGTCGTGATCACCAACGGCGCCGGCCGCGTGGCCGAGGTCGGCGCGCGCTTCACCCTCGACGCCATGCCCGGCAAGCAGATGGCGATCGACGCCGACCTCAACGCCGGGCAGATCACCGAGGAGGAGGCGAAGCGCCGCCGCAAGGAGATCGCCGACGAGGCCGACTTCTACGGCGCGATGGACGGCGCCTCGAAGTTCGTCAAGGGCGACGCGATCGCGGCCGTCGTCATCACGATGGTCAACCTCATCGGCGGCATCATCGTCGGCGTCGTCCAGCAGGGCATGCCGTTCAGCGAGGCCGCCCAGCACTTCTCGCTGCTGACCGTCGGCGACGGCCTGGCCGCGCAGATCCCGGCCCTGCTCATCTCGGTGGCGACCGGCATCATCGTCACGCGCTCGGCCTCCGACAAGGACCTCGGCACCGACCTCGCCGGCCAGGTGCTCAAGCAGCGCAAGGCGCCGGTCATCGCCGGCGTCGTCGTCTGCCTCATGGCCTTCGTGCCGGGCCTGCCGACGATCCCGTTCCTGGCCCTCGGCCTGCTGCTCTTCCTCGGCGGCCGCGCCCTGGCCAGGATCGCCGCCCAGCGCGAGGCGCAGCGGGCGGCCGAGGAGCGCGAGGCGGCGGCCAAGCCGGCGCTGACCGCCAACGCGAACGACCCGTACGAGGCGCTGGCGATCGACCCGCTCGAGCTCACGATCGGCTTCGGCCTCGTCCCGCTCGTCGACCAGTCGGCCGGCGGCTCGCTGCTGCAGCGGGTCAGCGCGGTCCGCAAGCAGCTCGCCGCCCAGCTCGGCACCGTCGTGCCGAAGGTGCGCATCCACGACGAGGTCGGCCTCGCCTCCCACGAGTACGCGATCAAGGTCAAGGGCACCGAGGTCGCCCGCGGCTCGATCATGGCCGGCCACCAGCTCGCGCTCGACCCGGGCGACGCGTTCGGCAAGCTCCAGGGCATCGAGACGACCGAGCCCGCCTTCGGGCTGCCCGCGACGTGGATCCCGGAGGGCAGCCGCGCCGAGGCCGAGGCGCTCGGCTACACGGTCGTCGACGCCGAGTCGGTCATCATCACCCACCTCACCGAGACGATCCGGGCCAACGTCGCCGAGCTGCTCACGCGCCAGGACACGAAGGCGCTGCTCGACGGCCTCAAGGAGGTCAACGCCGCGGTCGTCGAGGAGGTCGTGCCCGACCTGCTGTCGGTCGGCGAGATCCAGCGCGTGCTCCAGGCGCTCCTGTCGGAGGGCGTCTCGATCCGCGACCTCGGCACGATCGTCGAGGCGATCGGCGACAAGGCGCGCCTCACCCGCGACCCGGCGCTGCTGGCCGAGTACGCGCGCCAGGCCCTGGGCCGCACGATCGTGGCGCCGCACCTGGACCACGACCACACCCTGAAGGCCATCGCGCTCGATCCGGCGGTCGAGCAGGAGGTGTCCGAGGCGATCACGACGACCGCCGAGGGCGAGTACCTGGCGATGGCGCCCCCGCGCGCGCAGGCCCTGCTGCAGGCCCTGCACGCCCAGACCGAGGAGGCCGTGTCGCGCGGCCGGCGGCCCGTGCTGCTGTGCTCGTCGCGCGTCCGCCGCCACCTGCGGCGCCTGTGCTCGCAGGCGATGCCGCAGCTGTCGGTGTGCGCCTACAACGAGATCACGCCGGGCATCAACGTGGAGACGATCGGAGTCGTGAGCGCATGAGCGAGCAGACGGCCACCCATCCCGAGGCCCGGACCTTCCGCGGGCGCACGCTGCAGGAGGTCCTGCCGAAGGTCCGCGAGGAGCTCGGCGAGAACGCGATCGCCCTCGAGGTCCGCCAGGGCACGACCGGCGGCATCGCCGGCTTCTTCGCGCAGCGGTGCGTCGAGGTCGACGCGATCCCGGGCCCGGCGGTCGACGAGGTCGCCGGCGACGACGAGGAGTTCGAGCGGATGCTCGCCGCCGCCACGAAGGCGGGCGCCGCCGGCGACGGCGAGCCGTTCGTGCCGGCCGACGTGCCCGGCAGCTGGGACGAGCTCATCCAGGAGGCGCGCGAGCAGGCCGCCCCGGCCGCCGCCCGGTCAGGGTTCGAGCCCGACCCGGCGCCCGCCGCGGCGACGGCGCCCGAGCCCGACCCGGCCGGGCCGGGCGAGCCCGGCCCCCGCGCGGGCGCCGGCCGGTGT
>JADGIB010000376.1 GCA_019683665.1 Solirubrobacteraceae bacterium | reverse complement strand
CTGAGTCGACCGGGCCGTCCTCAGGCGGGTTCGACCTCGCACGCCACGTGGAGGTCGGCAGAGTCTTCTCCGGGATGACGCGAGAGGCGTTCAGCTCGCGCAACGGCTGGATGCCGTTCGCGCCCGTGGGGTTCCTGGCCCTGGCCGCGGCGCTCGCTCTCGCGTTCACTCGACGCTGGTGGGTGGCGTTCGGACTGCTTGTGGCCGGTGCCTATCTCGCCCAGATCGCCAGCACCGGCGTTCTCCCCGGCAGCGCTCCGCCGGCGCGCTTCCTCGTGGCGCTCATGCCGCTGGCGGCCGTGCCGCTCGTGCTCGTCGTCCGCCGAGTGCGCTGGTCGCGATGGTTGTTCTGGCCGCTCGCGGCCGTCGGTGCGGTGATCACGGTGTTCGGGGTGACCCATGCGGCGGGCCTCGTGCCGACCGTCGCAGGCCAGGCGCGGGCGGACATCGGTTCCGCCAGCGCGCTTCTGCGGCCCTGGCCGGTCGTCTCGCGTGAGCCGCAGGGGCCGCCCGCGAGCTACGAGCTCGATCTCTGCCGCGCGCGGACCCGCGCCGCCCAGTGTGTTGGCGATGTGGTGCGGGGCGGAGCCCAGGCAGGCACGATGGTCGCTGCGCGTCGTGAGCTCTCGCCCGGCGAGTACACGGTGATCGTGACGCTCGAGCGCTCCGGCCGGGCGCCGTCCGACGCGATCGCAGCGGGACTCGAGGTTCGGACGGCAGGGGCGCCGTTCGCCGCCCAGCAATTGGCGGTCGGCGACGTGCCGATCGGTCAGGGGCGTGCGTTCACGATCCCGGTCCGTGTCGCCACATCGCAGGTGATCGAGACCCGCGTGACCACCACCGGGACGGTCCCGGTGCGAGTGATCCGCCTGACGTACGACGTCGCGACCGATTCCCTCACCGGCCTGGGGGCGGTCGGGACCCGCTTCCCGGATGTCGGTTGGGTGCTCGCATGGCTGGCTGGCCTCATGGGCCTCGCGCTTGCACTCGCCGGGTCGATGCGGCGCGCGGAGTCGAAGCGCCTTACCTGACGGCGTAGACGGTGTAGGAGCCCGGCACCGCTCGGACGACCGTGATCGTCGGGGCGCGACACCCGGTGAGGTCGAGCGGGGGCGTTGCCAGGTTCCCCAGCAGTGCGACGCCGGCGTAGCCGACCGCGTCCGCGCATCCGGTCGGCGTGCGCACCGTCAGCCGGTCGCGGAAGAAGAACGTCATCCGGCCATCGTCTGCCAGGAGCCGCCCGTTGTCGCCGACGGCTCGAAGAGCGTCGGCGCGCAGCCCGGCGAGCTGCGGGTCGGCGATCGCGCGCATCCGCTCCGGATGGAGGAGATCGCCAGGACGCAGATCCGCCAGCGCACGGCCGAGGCTGTGCGTGCCGTCCGGGCGCGTGCCGAGGCTGTCGACGTTGCGGAGGTTCAGCGCGAGCAAGACGACCGGGATCGCTCCGATCGCCATCGGCCACGCCCAGCCGCGCGCGGCCACGGATCGCACGATCCCGGCGAGCACGGACGTCATCAGGAGGACCAGTGGGGCCCAGGCAGCCGACAGGTAGCGGGTCTCGGATGGGTTGAGCTGGATCCAGGCCAGGATCATGGGTGCGCTCCAGACGAGCATGCGCGCGAGGAAAGTGCGGCTCGGTGCCTGGTCGCTTGGAACACCGCGCGAGAGCCACAGCGCGACAAGCAGCAGGAGAAACGCAAGAGTCGCGCCGGGCTGGCCGGCTTCCAGCGGGCCGACCCGGACGGTGCGGGGGCCGTCCTGCGCGATGTACGGCGCCAGCCAAGCGAGCGGCACGGAGACGATGAGCGCGACCGTCGCCGAGAGGCGGTGTGCCGCGCCCGCCACGCGGGCCAGCGCATAGAGCCCGGCGAAAAGGCCCAGGAGGGCGACGTACGGTCCCAGCCATCGAGCGGCGACCACGATGGTGCGGCGCGCTTCGGCGTAGGTGTCGGCGACGGAGGTGTTGACCGCTTGCACCGCAGCGGGGTCCTCGGTCGCACCGGCCAGGAAGTCGTAGAGAGACTGGCCGAGGTAGCGCGACTGGATGATGTGGTAAACGAGCGCGAGAGCGACCCCGGCGACGATCGGACCCAGGTCCCACCGCAGCCGCACAGATAGCGTGGCCTGCCGTCCGATCAGCGTCGCAGCGGCGAGCCCGGCGATCGCCGGGACGGCCGACGGCTTCGTCAGCGATGCGGCGGCGACGACGGCCACGAGCGCGATCGTCCGGGCCGGCCCAGGCCGGATCGTCCAGACGATCGCCGCCGCGAGCGTGACCAGCGCTGCGACGGGCACGTCGGTCTGGCCGGCGGCGGCCTGCACGGCGACGTCCGGAACGGCCAGGACGAGGACGGTCGCCAGGCCGGCGGACAGCAGGTCGCGACGGCGCCCGCTTGCCAGCCGGGCGAGGCTGGCAAGGAACACGGCCAGGAAGAGCCACGACCAGAGGCGCCCGATCCACTCGTGGATCCCGAAGATGCCCCACAGCAGCCCCTGACCACCGTAGAAGAGCGGGCGATGCAGCAGCGCGTTTCCGGCATCCGGCGTGCGCAGCGTCCCGAGGTCGGCGATCCGCTCCGACCAGGTGCCGTAGACCAGCGCGTCCGTGCCGTGGTAGGGCACGAGCAGCGCGATCACCATGAGCAGTCCCGCCCACGCCGCTGCGATCCACAGCAGCCCTCGCGAGAGATGACGCTCGGGATCGGTCCGCCGGTTCATGCGCCGCCGCACCGTACCGGGAAGCGCTAGGTCTACGCGGCAGGAGTCTTGTTACGTCCGGGCCTCCTCGGAGGCTGCGGGTTGCGACGCCAGCAACCTTCTCGAGGAGAACCCGGAGTGACATTGCATC
>JADGIB010000375.1 GCA_019683665.1 Solirubrobacteraceae bacterium | reverse complement strand
CGCGTGCAGAGCGCCTCGAGGCCGCCCCCGCCCGCCGCGGCCGCGCGCAGCCGCTCCAGCCCGCGGTCGAGCGGCTCGGTGCGCGACTCGACGAGCCCGTCGGTGTAGAGGACGAGCGTCGCGCCGGTCGGGAACGGGTGGACGACGCTGCGGTAGCGGGCCAGCGGCGAGGCGCCGAGCGGGACGCCGCCCTGGAGCGGCAGGAACGCCGCCGCGCCGGCCGGGTCGACGACGAGCGGCGGCGGGTGGCCGGCGGTGACGACCCGCAGCCGCCGCCGCTGCGTCTCGATCACCGTGTAGGCGAGCGTCGTCGTCGCGTCGGGGCCGAGCTCGCACATGAGCCGGTTGACCCGCTCCACGACCTCCGCCTCCGGGTGGCCCTCGGCCGCATAGGCGCGCAGCGCGGTGCGCAGCTGGGCCATGACCGCCGCGGCCGCCAGGCCGTGGCCGACGACGTCGCCGACCGCGACGACGATCTCCCCCGGGGCGACCTCGAAGGCGTCGTACCAGTCGCCGCCGAGCCGGTCGCGGCTGGCGGGCACGTAGCGGGTGGCGAGCTCGAGGCCCGGGATCGCGTCGAGGTCCTGCGGCAGCAGGTGGCGCTGGAGCGCCGCGGCGAGCTGGCGCTGCTCGAACAGGTTCGCGTGCTCGATCGCGAGCGCGGCGCGGTCGGCGGCGAGCTGCAGGAGGTCGCGCTCGTCGGGGGTGAAGCGCCGCGGGGTGAGGCTGCCGACGTGGAGGACGCCGCGGACCGCGCCCTCGACGAGGAGCGGGACGCCGAGCAGCGAGCGGATCCCCCGCTCGCGCAGGAGCGGGTTGACGAGGTCGGCGGCGGCGAGGTCCTCGATCGCGATCGGGCGCCGCTCGGCCGCCACCCGCCCGGCGAACCCGGCGCCGAGGGGGACGACGACGCCGCGCTCGACCTGCTCGGCGATGCCGCGGGCGGCGCGGGCGCGCAGCACGGGCCGCGCCTCGTCGACGAGGAGGATCGCCGCGGTGTCGGCGCCGAGGCTGTCGCAGATGCGGGCCAGCAGCTCGTCGAGCAGCCGGTCGTGGGGCAGGTAGGCGAGCGTCGCGTCGGTGATCCGGGCCAGCGCCTCGAGGCGGCGGCGGGCCGCCTCGGCGGCGGCGCGCGCCTGCCGCTCGCGCTCCAGCAGCGCCGCGTGCTCGAGGGCCAGCGCGGCCCGGTCGGCGGCGAGCGGCATGTCGGGCATCCGGCCCCAGGTATGCCCGTCCGGCGGGCCGTCCATGCACCGGGCCGGGCCCGGAGCGTCCCGCGGCGGACGCGATGCCCCCGGCAGGAGTCGAACCTGCGCACCCGCTTTAGGAGAGCGGTGCTCTATCCACTGAGCTACGAGGGCGTGCCCAGCGCCCACTGTAGTGGGGCCGGCCGCCCGCGTCAGCCTCGATCCGGCCGCTCGGGGTAGACGTCGTCGATCGTCGTCAGCGCCACGTACGGCGCGCCGGCCGCCGCCTCGATCCGCTCGGCCCCGCCGGCGAGGCGGTCGAGGACGGAGACGACGCCGACGATCGCGCGGCCCTCGGCCTGGAGCGCCTCGATCGCGGCGATCGTCGAGCCGCCGGTCGTGACGACGTCCTCGACGACCATGCAGCGGTCGGCGTCGTCGAGCAGCGGGCCCTCGACGCGGCGCTGCAGGCCGTGCGCCTTCGCCTCCTTGCGCACGAAGAACGCCTTCACGTCCGCGCCGCCGGCGAGCGCCGCGCACGCGATCGGGTCGGCGCCCATCGTCATGCCGCCGACCGCGGTCGCGCCCCACTCGCGCGCCCGCGCGGCGACCAGCTCGCCGAGGGCGGCGAAGCCGGGCGGGCGCAGGATCGCGCGCTTGGCGTCGACGTAGTACTGGGCGACGGCGCCGCTCGTGAGGACGACCTCGCCGATGACGAGCGCGTGCTCGCGCAGCTCGGCGACGAGCCGCGCCCGGGCGTCGGACCCGCTCATCGGTAGGCGTCCACCCTCGTGCCGATCGTCATCCAGTCGTACACGTACCGCGCGTTCGGGATCGGGATCCGGAAGCAGCCGTGGCTGGCCGGGTACGGCGGCACGTCGGCGTAGCCGTGCACGGCGTAGCCGCGGATGAAGTAGCTGGAGTGGACCATGCCCTTCGCGTTCGTGCCGGGCGTCTTGAGGTAGACGCGGAAGCTGCCGGTGATCGTCGGCGTCGCGGGCGCGCCCGGCGACGTCGTGTAGATCCGGTGCACCTTCCCGCCCGGGTTGATGAGCGCGAGGACGCCGCGGGTGATGTCGCCCTCGACGTGGCGCCCGTCCTGCGGGTAGCGGACCTTGAAGTCGCCCTCGCCGCGGTCGAGGCGCCGGAAGACCTCCTCGGTCGCCTCCTCGTTGCGGGCCATGCCGGTGACCTTGCGGAAGGCCATCACCGCGCGGCCGGTCGCGTCGTCGAAGACGCCGCTGCGCGAGACCGCGTAGTGCTTGACGTGCAGCCTGCGCTGCAGCCAGCGCACGGAGGCGCTGCGCTCGCCGCGGCGGGCCGACGGCCTGATGACCGTGACCCGGCGCGGGGTGGCGCGGACCGCGCCGATCGCGTCCGACGCCTCGTGGACGGCGCTGACCGTGACCCGGCCGCCGGTGCGCGGCACGTAGCCGACGACGAACGACCCGTCGCCGGCGCGGACGGTGACCTCGCGCAGCGTGCGCCCGCCGCGGGAGAAGCGCACCCGGACCGTCTCGCCGCGCACCGCGGGCGCGAGGCGCCCCTCGACGCGGATGCGGTCGCCGGCGAGCACCTCGGCGTCGGCGACCTTCAGCGTCAGCCGCCCGGCGGCCGGCGCGGGCGCCGGGGGGGGCGGCGGCGCGGGCGCCGGGGGGGGGGCCGGCGCCCGGGCCCG